>CAUDRD010000089.1 GCA_958451705.1 uncultured Oscillospiraceae bacterium | reverse complement strand
CCGACTATGTGCCTAACCTTGTCCATGCAGCAGGCATACAGTCTCCGGGTCTCGCTTCCGCTCCTGCCGTTGCAGAGAGAATTGCAGAGATTACCGTCAATGCCCTTAAACCCTATGTGGATATACATAAAAATCCGAAATTTAATCCTTACAGAAGAAGAGTTCCCCACATGGCTGCTCTTTCCTTTGAGGAAAAGCAGAAGGTCATCAAGGAAAACCCAGATTACGGTGTAATTATATGCCGCTGTGAGGAAATAAGCAAGGGTGAAATTATAGACGCAATCCATTCTCCTATTCCGGCAACCTCAATTGACGCTCTTAAGCGCCGTGTAAGGCCGGGTATGGGCAGATGTCAGGGCGGTTTCTGTTCACCTCTTGTCACGAAGATAATCTGCGACGAAACAGGTATGACTCCCGATATGGTTACAAAGAGCGGAGGAGCCTCTCAAATGGTACTTGAAAAAACTCACAAGGGAGGCGATGCAAAATGATGCATTATGACGTTTGTGTTTTAGGCGGAGGCCCTGCGGGACTTGCCGCTGCCATTTCTGCCGCTGATAACGGCGCAAAGACCTTGATAATTGAGCGTGAGGCAAAGCTCGGCGGAATACTCAAGCAGTGCATCCACGACGGCTTCGGATTAGTTCGCTTCGGCGAAAGGCTTACGGGCCCAGAGTATGCGGGAAGATTTATAAAAGAGATGGTAAAACGTGATATAGACTATATTACAAACGCTTTTGCCACCGACGCAAAGCGTTTTCCCGACGGAACCTTTTCCTTTGAGGTTCAGAGCGCACAGGGTGTTCTCAACATCACCTGCAACGCCGTTGTCCTCGCCTGCGGATGCAGAGAGAGAACGTCGAGACAGGTGTTTATCCACGGCGACAGACCGGCGGGAATATTTAACGCCGGAACAGCTCAGTATTTTGTAAATATCTTAGGCTATATGCCTACTAAACGCTGCGTAATTTTAGGCAGCGGAGATATAGGAATGATTATGGCAAGAAGACTTACCCTTGAGGGAGCCGAGGTTGAGGGCGTTTATGAAATAAAGGATACCCCGGCGGGTCTTGCAAGGAACGTAGCTCAGTGCCTTAACGACTACAATATTCCCCTTCATCTTTCAACCACCGTTACAAGGGTAATAGGTGAAAAGAGAGTTGAGGCGGTAGAGGTAGCTCAGGTAGACGAAAAAATGGACCCCATTGCGGGAACAGAGAGAATAATTCCCTGCGACGCTCTTATTCTTTCAGTAGGCCTTATCCCTGAAAACGAAATTGCCGAAAAATTAGGTGTAGAGCTTGACCCGGCTACAAAGGGAGCCTATGTTGACCAGAAGCTTATGACAAGCGTACCGGGAGTTTTCTCCTGCGGCAACGCTCTCCACGTTAACGACCTTGTGGACTATGTTTCACAAAGCGGAGATATAGCGGGAAAATTTGCTGCAATGTATAAGCCCCAAAAGAGATACAGAATAAAAATCGACTATCCGAAAAACGATTTTTCCTATGTTGTGCCCCAGTATTACGACCTTATGGAGCAGGGCGAGCTTACTCTTTACTTCCGAGTTCGCCGTGACTGCGCTAATAAGACGGTGTTTATAGATAACGACAGCAAGGTTGTTAAAAAGAAAAAATATCAGCGTATGCTTCCCTCCGAAATGGAAACCCTTACGGTGAAGCCCGAAAACGGCAGATTCGGAGAGATAAGTCTCAGAATGGAGTGATTGCCGTGACAAAAGAGCTTACATGTATAGTTTGTCCCAACGGATGCCGGCTTACGGTAACTGATGAGGGAGGAAAGCTGACTGTTTCGGGAGCTACCTGCAAAAGGGGAGAGGCTTTCGGAAAGTCGGAGGTTTTAAATCCCACAAGAAGCATAACTTCAACAGTAGCGACGAAGTTTAAGGATTTCCCCCTGCTTCCCGTTAAGACAGCGGGAGAAATACCGAAAGATAAAATTTTTGAAGCTATGAAGATGATAAATGCCGTTAAGGTGACCAAGCGTTTAAAGACGGGAGACGTTATAATAGACGATTTCTTTGGCGCAAAGCTTGTGGCTACAACGGATATGGCAAGACTGCCGAAAGAAGTAAGAATTAAGGAAGAGGAATAAATTTTAATCTGCAAAGATTTTGTCGGGAAACCCCTTAATAGGGTTTCCTACGATAAAAAAGTCCATCGGACTTTTTATCTCCCTTCCTGATCTTCTGAAGGGAAAAGGATTTCGCCGTTTGCAAACGGCGAGAAGGGGCGTTGCCCCTTCACCCCACCGCCTTTTTTAAAAGCGGTCGAAAACTTTAGTGTTTTTCCTTAAAATTTATAAACCAATAACATAAACCCAATTCACCCAAACAAACAGGAGGTAACGAGATGTCATTATTCAGTAAGAAAAAGCCTGAGGACTTTTATCCGGACTGGTACCATGAGGAGGCCCCCAAGGATTCATACCGTTCAATTCTTAAATGGGGCAGTCCCACAGAGTTTAAGGCTCCTAACAGAAAGCTTTACAAGCTTATGAAAGAAACTTTTGACATGACCGACGACGACTTTAAAGTAAAGCAGGAAATGGGTCTTGAAAAAGTTGATTTCGATATGCCCTCAAAGCTTGACGAAAAGCATATTGAAAAATTCCGCGAGATCCTCGGCGAAGAGAACGTAAAGACAGATAATTATACCCGCCTTTCCGTTGCCTACGGTAAAACCATGGTTGACCTTATGCGCCTTAGAAAGCACATTGTAGAGAATCTTCCCGACGTTGTGCTCTATCCCGGCTGCCGTGAGGATATTATTAAAATTGTCGAATACTGTAATGAGGAAAAAATTCCGATTTATGTTTACGGCGGCGGTTCCTCCGTTACAAGAGGCGTTGAGCCTGTATGCGGCGGCGTTACTCTCGATATGCGTCCCCGCTTTAATAAGGTTATTAAGTTCAGCGAACGCAACCAGACAATCACCGTTGAAGCCGGTATGAGCGGCCCGAAGCTTGAGGAAATTCTCAACAACGCCGTTTCACTTTTCGGTGCAAAGAGAGCTTATACCTGCGGTCACTTCCCCCAGAGTTTTGAGTATTCCTCAGTGGGCGGCTGGACAGTTACACGAGGTGCAGGCCAAAACTCTACATATTACGGAAAAATTGAAGATATCGTAATCAGCCAGGAGTATGTAACTCCTGTTGGAATAATTAAGAGCGACGAGTGCCCCAGAAATGCAACTGGCCCCTCAATCGATCAGATTATGATGGGCAGTGAAGGCACATTTGGTGTTCTTACCCATGTAACCCTCCGTTTCTTTAAGTATATGCCGGAGAATCGCTGCCGCTTCAGCTTTGTTTTCAAAGACTGGGATAGCGGCGTAAATGCGGTTCGTGAGATAATGCAAGGGGAATTTGGTTTCCCGTCAGCTTTCCGTCTTTCAGACCCCGAAGAAACTTCAGTGGGCTTCCGTCTTTATGGCGTTGCCGACACACCCATTGATTCCCTCCTTAAACTTAGAGGTTATGAGGACGGAAAGCGTGTTCTCCTTTTAGGATTTACAGAAGGAGAAAAAGCTTTCAGCAAAAACGTATTCCGCCAGATTTGGAAAATCTGCCACAACTATGGCGCAATGTACACCACGGGCCTTGTGGCAAAGGGCTGGGAGAAAGGCCGCTTCAACGATCCATATCTCCGTGAGGATATGGGAGACTACGGTCTTATGCTGGATACCCTCGAGTGTTCCGTAAACTGGGATAACTTCATGGAGGTCTATGAAAATGTACGCCGCTTCTGCAAGAGCCGTCCCAATACAATCTGCATGACCCATATGTCACACTTCTATCCTCAGGGAGCAAACCTTTACTTTATCTTTGAGGCTAAGATGAACGATATTCAGGAGTACCTCGATTATCAGTACGGCATTATGGATAATATCCAGAAGTACGGCGCATCAATGAGTCATCACCACGGTATAGGTAAGATGACAGCTCCCTGGCTTGAAGCTCAGATAGGCCATAATGAGATGGAAGTTTACCGTGCCCTTAAGCGTCACTTTGACCCCAATAACATTATGAATCCTGGCGGAACTCTCGGCCTTGATTTGCCGGAGGATAAGCGCAGAGATTTTATAACCAAAAAATAAATTTGCCCCCTAACAAGTAGGTTTGCCTCATAAAACGCAAACCGAAAAGTCAAGAACCGCCTGCGATAAAGGTTTAATACCTTATTGCAGGCGGTATTTTTTAGAACAAAGCAGGCTGAGCCTGCACCCAATTCGCACACCAACTAACGGAAAAAAATAAATATAATTGCCTGCGTCGGACACGTCCGATTTCAATCCGCACACCAAACGACAGCTGTATTTAATATAAGTGCCTGTGTTAAACAAAGTTCAAAAAAGAAGCAAAAACTTTCAAATAACTCCTTATCGAAAATCAATCAAATAGAAAGTTTTTCATGTTTGTATGTACTTTTGTCCATAGCGACAAAAGTACCAAAAGCGCATATTTGCGCCTTGGCGGTTTTCGCCCATAGTTTAAATGCCTTTAGAAGGTGTCTCGGTAAATCGCCGCCAATGGCGAATGTCGGCGGATTTACGGAAAAGCAACGCTTTTCCGTTCCCTCGCTCTCCGAACAGCTGACAGCAATGCGAAAAGCCGCAAAGGCTCCCACACTGCGTCCTCTCATTTCTGTCGGGTGAGCTAGGAGATAGTTTGCTATTTTTTGTAACAGTAAGTTTTTACTTATTAAAGCAAAGTAAATTTAAAACATACTAATAAAACCAAAGAACCCCACAATCTTTACCTTCCGACAGTCGCACACGTCGGCAGCAGCGTGACGCTGCACCCAATTCGCACACCAACTGACTGCAAAAATAAATATAGCTGCCTGCGTTAAAGTTTATGTAAAGATAAGGAACGCAAACCAAAGAATAGCACAAACTTATTTCCAGACAGTCGCACACGTCGGCAAGGGAAAAGATGTGGTGAGTATCAGAGCGTTTACACTTTGACGGTGATAAAACAAAACACCGAAAACTGCCGACGTGAATTGGTGAACGCCTACACTTACGAGCCGACGGCAAAAGAAAAGGATTCGCAAGTGGAAAAACGTTTACACTTTGAGGATGATAAAATAAAACTTTCAGGCTGCCGTCGGCGGATGTTTAGCAGAAAACTTACTTTGCGATGATTAGTGCTATCTGTTTTGGCAAGGCGGCGGATGTTCCGCCGCAAATGCGTTTTTGCCTACTTTTGTCGCTACGGACAAAAGTAGGTGCTCCGCCGCAGCATGAGCGGCAGCAGGCTGAGCCTGCACCCAGTTCGCACACCGACTGACGGCAAAAAACAAATGTAAGCACCTGCGTCAAAATTTCTTGTTTATAAAAGTATGGTTAAGAAGTACAAGTTTACTGAATATTATTTTTGCACTAATTTCAAAGCTTATATAAAGTCATACCGCCTGAGAAAAGGTTAAATATCCATATCTCAGACGGTATATTTTTGTGTTTTTATTCTTTAACCGATGACATAACGGAAAGGGCTTTCGCAAGAGCCTCAACGGGAGGCAGGTCTTCGCTGGACCTTACTGAAATATATGGCTTTTTGCCGGCTCCTACAAGTATGCGTCCTTTCATCTCCTTGCCGAGAACGGCAACTTTTTTCATGTTGATGTTTTCGGAATACAAAAGTACGCAATCACCCTTCTGACCTATTTCGTAAATTCCCTGTGAAATAGCCGTGTTCCTTAAAAGGGCAACTCTTATAAGTCCCTCTACACATGGCGGCGGATCTCCGTAACGGTCTATAAATTCGTCCACAACGTCGTCGGCGTCGTCGGGGGTTCTTATATCCGCAATACGGCGGTATGCCGCAAGACGCTGGGGAACGCTTTCGATGTAGTCGTCGGGGATGTGGGCCTGAATCTGTATGTCGATAAGACACTCCTGCTCCGGCTCTTTGTCGGAAATCTCTCCCTTTTCCTCGCTGACGGCACGGGCAAGCATTTTAAGGTATAAATCATATCCCACAGCTTCCATGTGTCCGTGCTGCTGGGCTCCGAGAATATTTCCCGCTCCCCTTATTTCAAGGTCACGCATGGCGATTTTAAATCCTGAGCCGAATTCCGTATATTCCCTTATTGCCGTAAGACGTCTTGTAGCTACGTCGGAAAGCTCCTTGCCTCTTGTGAAGGTAAGGTATGCGCTGGCTCTTCTTGCGGAGCGCCCTACACGTCCCCTTATCTGATGAAGCTGTGCAAGACCTAAACGGTCGGCGTTTTCAACTATCAGGGTGTTGGCATTGGGGACGTCAACGCCGGTTTCTATAATTGTAGTGCATACCAGTATATCTATTTCGCCTTCGAGAAGGTTTTTCCAGACGGTGCTCAGAGCCTCCTCAGTCATTTTTCCGTGAGCTATTCCGATTCTCGCCTCAGGTAAAAGTTCCTGTATTTTCGCCGCTGTGCGCTCTATGGTGTCCACCCTGTTGTGAAGGTAATAAGCCTGGCCTCCACGGCGAAGCTCTTTTTCCAGCGCCTGAGCGATTATTCCCATATCGTGCTCTATAACATAGGTCTGTACCGGATGTCTGTCCTGAGGGGCCTCCTCCAGCATTGACATATCCCTTATTCCTGACATTGCCATGTTGAGAGTTCGGGGGAT
>CAUDRD010000088.1 GCA_958451705.1 uncultured Oscillospiraceae bacterium | reverse complement strand
ATAAAATTGCAGCAGCAGTAGAAAAGTTTGAAGCTCTTCTCAGAGAGCAGCTTGAGCGTTCTGACAGAATTAAGGAAGAAAAGGATTTTGTTGACTATTCTTCCCTTGATAAAATCGTAATCGGCGTTTGCGGCGGCGACGGCATCGGCCCCATCATCACAAAGGAATCCGCAAGAGTTCTTGAGTATATGCTAAAGGACGACGTTGAGAGCGGCAAGGTTGAGTTTAAAGTAATCGACGGTCTTACAATCGAGAACCGCATCAAGGCTATGAAAGCTATCCCCGACGACGTTATGGAAGAGCTTAAAGCCTGCAACGTAATTCTTAAGGGACCCACAACCACTCCCCAGGCCGGCGGCGATATGCCCAACATCGAAAGCGCAAACGTTGCAATGCGTAAGGCTCTTGACCTTTTTGCAAACGTTCGTCCCGTTAAAATCCCCTCAGAGGGCATTGACTGGACTTTCTTCCGTGAGAACACTGAAGGCGCTTATGCAGTAGGTTCAAAGGGCGTTAACGTAACAGACGACCTTGCAGTTGACTTTGTTGTAACAACCTCAGAGGGCTGCGACAGAATTGCAAAGCTTGCTTACGAGTATGCACGCAAGAACAAGAAGGACAGAGTTTCAATTATCACTAAGGCAAACGTCATTAAGACCACCGACGGCAAGTTCCTCAACCTTTGCAAAAAGGTTGGAGAGCAGTATCCCGAAATTACAACCGACGAGTGGTACATAGATATTCTCACAGCAAAGCTCATTGACCAGAAACGCCGCAGAGACTTTAAAGTAATCGTTCTCCCGAACCTTTACGGCGATATTATCACAGATGAAGCCGCTGAGTTCCAGGGCGGCGTCGGCACAGCGGGAAGCGCAAACATCGGTAAAAAGTACGCTATGTTTGAAGCTATCCACGGCTCCGCTCCCCGTATGATTCAGGAAGGCAGAGGACAGTATGCAGACCCCTGCTCAATGCTTAGAGCTTCCGTAATGCTCCTTTCACACATTGACCGCCAGGATAAGGCTGACCTTCTTGAAAGAGCACTTGATATTTGCATGACCGAAGAGAAAAAGATTTCCATTACCGGCCGTGAAGACGGATGCACCTGCGAAGAGTTCGGCAACTATGTAATGGAAACAGTTCAAAGACTTTCAAGCGAAAGCTGATAATTAAGGATGTGAATTGTTTTGGCAAAAAATGATAGCATATCAATGTCTGTTATAAAGCGTTTACCTCGGTATTACAGATTTTTGGGAGAGCTCAAAAAAAGGGGTGTAACCCGAATTTCTTCAAGAGAACTTTCAAATAAAATGGGGCTTACCGCTTCTCAAATCCGCCAGGATTTCAACTGCTTCGGCGGCTTTGGACAGCAGGGATACGGCTACAATGTCGAACAGCTTCATTACGAAATAGGAAAAATACTCGGACTCGGCAACGGATTCAAAACTATCCTTATCGGCGCCGGAAATCTCGGCAGAGCTATTGCCGCTCATATGTCCTTTGAAGAGAGAGGCTTTAACCTTATCGGAATTTTCGATAAAAACGAAGCTATGGCGGGAAATATGGTAAGAGGCATACCGGTGCGTCAAACCCAGATGCTTGACGACTTTTGCAGAGAGCATCATCCCACCGTTGCGGTGCTGTGCATTCCCAGTGAAGGAGCCGCCGCTACCGTTGACCAGCTCATTGAGCTGGGAATAAAAGGATTTTGGAATTTCAGCCACTGCGACATTGCGGCAAAATATCCTAAAGTTGCCGTTGAAAACGTTCACCTGAGCGACAGCCTTATGACGTTAAGCTATCAGGTCGATTCAGTTGTTAATAATTAAATTGGAATTTAATACAGACAAAAACCGAAACCGCTTTGATTTAGACTGGCTTCGGTTTTTTGTTTCTCAAAATTTGCTTTTGTGTTAGTGCATAGCTTTGATATATCTCTTATACTCCCTACATTACAGCTTAATGACGTTACCCTTAAAGTGAATGAACTTTTTGATTATTAAGTTTTTATATTAAAAAGCGGCTCATCTTTCGATGAACCGCTTTTAATGTTAAATATAGGTCTTTTATCAATTAAGCTTTCAATTAAAACTTATCAGTCTGAGTAACTGAAACCTTTGCAGAAGAGATTGAAACAATGCCCATAGCCTTAACGTTAGTTACGGAAACGTTAACCTTCATTGTGTATGTAGCGCTTACAAGCTTGCTGCCGTCAGCAGAAACTGTAGCTACAATGCTGCCGCCACTGTAAACGAACTTAACACCGTTAGAGGGCTTAACGCTGAGTTTGCCGTTGATCCACTCATCGATCTGATCCTGAGGAAGCTCCTCGAAAGCACGAGCATTTGCAGCGTTGTTAGGCGCAGTCTCAGTCTTAAGGTTCATTGTGATAACCCAGTTGCTACCGCTCTTCTTTGCTGTAACGCTGGAGAAATCGCTTGCCTGCATTGTTGTGTTGGGAACACCCTTGATAGCTGTAGCCTCGTCAGCACTGGGAAGAGCACCGGAAATAACGCCCTTTAACATATCGCCGCCGGGAACCTCAATAAGGTTAACAGCTGTGTAACGTTTACCAGCCATGCTCTTAGCGCTTGCACTTGCCTTATTGAAGAGAGCAACAGCCTCTTCCTTAGAAAGGCTTGTAGCGTTAGCGGAAGGAGTAGAAGCGGAAGGAGTGTTGCTGTCAGCTCCGTTGCTTGCAGCCTCAGAAGCGTTCTCAGAAGCAGCTGATGCATCCTCAGAAGCAGCTGAAGCATCCTCAGAAGCGTTTGTGTTATCAGCAGGCATATCCTCTACTACTGCGTTTGAGTTAGCAGCATCAGAGCCTGTGGTATCCTCGTCGTCATTTCCGCCGCAAGCAGCCATTGAAAGAACGAGAAGTGCAGCAGCGGAAAGAGCTGCTATTTTCTTGAAATAAGCTTTCATTTTTAAAGTCTCCTTTTATAATATTTGTCTGAATGACCTACAGATGATAGTATAATAAACCGCCATTAAAATTTCAACCTCTAATTTATTAAAAAAAAGAAAATTTTTAGTTCAAATCTTGTTCACATTTTACCAAAACAGAACATTTGCCACAGCTATGACTGATTTGGATACTTTTTACTATTTTAAGACCTAATCAGCTGAAATTAAAGGTATAATTTAAGACTGCGGAATATTAAACCTGTAACCTGTTCCCCATACGGTTTCGATATACTTGGGGTCTCCGTTTACATCGCCGATTTTATCTCTTATGCGGTTTATATGGACGGTGATTGTTGAAGTCTCGCCCATTGAATCATATCCCCAGATTTTGCTGAAAAGCTCTTCCTTGGTGAAAACGATATTGGGCTTTGAAGCTAAGAAATAAAGCAGATCGAACTCCTTATTTGTAAGGCCTACCTCTTTGCCCCCTACCGTAACTCTTCTTGCCCCGTGATCAATGAGTATATCTCCAACTTTAAGCACCTCATTATTGTGGCTATCATTGGAAACAAGGGATTCATACCGCAGAATATGAGCCTTTACCCTTGCGACAAGCTCAGAGGGGCTGAAAGGCTTTACAACATAATCGTCGCTGCCAAGGCCAAATGCCCTGATTTTATCAACGTCATCCTTCCTGGCGGAAACAATAAGTATCGGTATATCTTTAACGCTTCTGAGCTTTCGGCAAATTTCAAAGCCATCCATACCTGGCAGCATAAGATCTATTAACACAAGACTGTAATCTACGTTTAAAGCAGCCTCCAAACCACTGACTCCGTCAGCAGCAATATCAACCGAAAAATCACTTGCTTCAAGATAATCACGCTCTAATTCGGCAATTGCATTATCGTCTTCAATAATAAGTACTTTTCTTTCCAAATCAATTTACCTCCTCAATATAATTGTGAACCGGCAAACTAATGATTATAGTTAATCCGCCACTTTCGTTTAACTGGGCCTTAATTGTTCCATTATGACCGATTATTATTCTTTTAGCTATTGCAAGACCTAAACCGCTTCCGCTTTTTGTAGAATTGCTTCTGGCCTTATCGGTGCGGTAAAAGCTATCGAATATTTTTTCAAGGTCTTCGGGCGCTACACCTGGACCGTTATCCGATATAAAGAGATTTACAGAATCTTTATAATATTTAAGCGCAATTTTAAGCTTAGGTTCTTTGTTAGTGTTGTATTTAACGGAATTAAGTATTATATTTTTTACAACTCTCGCAATTTGCAGCTTATCCACCAGCACATATACGCCTTTAGGACAATCATTTTCAAATACACATTCCGTATTTGTGTTACCCGTGAGCATTGGCAGATCAGAAACTTTACTGTCAAAATATTCAGAAATATCTATCTCAGAAAAATCAAAGGTAAAATTATCTGTTTCAAGCTTAGGAAGCAGGAACAGCTCGTCTACAAGCTTATCCATATCACAGGCAGTGTCAAGAATCGTCTTAAGATATTTATCTTTTTTCTCAGGAGTATCGGCAATTCCGTCCAAAAGCCCTGAAACATATCCCTTTATAAGAGTAAGAGGAGAACCAAGGTCATGTGAAATTCCGGCAATCAGTTCCCTTCTGTTATCCTCATAAGCTTTTTGCAGACGCTTTGACTCTTTAAGCTGAAGCCTCATCTGATCAAAATCTTCACACAGAGCGCCGATTTCATTGTCTCCGCGGTAGTTAATACTGTAATTCAGATCTCCATCCCTTATCCGCTTTGTTGCAACGCTTAAACGGTAAATGGGATTTACCAGATCCCTTGACATTCCGTAGGAAAGCATAAGATTTGTTATAAGTATAATAATAAGAGCCGCTATTGATACAGGCACAAGTATACTTACAGTAAAATCAAAAAGGTCGTTGAGCATACCTTCGTTAGTCTCACCGACTAAGTTGTTAAGACGCTCGTCAATGAACAATATTCTCGAATATCCTCCTCCGGATATGGGCCGACAGCTAAACAAGGTGCTGCCGTTAGCTCCGGTAAAGAACTCCGATGTGTTTTTAGTTAAAAGCCTATATTCCTCGGCGATTTTAAAAAACTCTTTTTCAGTAGAACTACCGTGTGAATATATTAAATCTTCATTTTTAAAAATCGCAATACTTGCGCCGTTTTCGCTTATTCCGTCAATAAAGCTTCTCACTTCAGGGTCGTCAATCATTTCAGCAGGGTCGCCCTGCAATAAATCGTCCTGAATCTTATTGACGTACATCTGAAGCTGGTAAACCGTTACAAAGCCTAAACCCGTCTCGTAATTTTTGCTTATCTTGCCGTTGTCATATGCAAACATAAAGCCGTAAATCGCAAAACCTGCAAAACCTACAGCAAGAAACGCACAAAGACATAGGATTATTGCGTTTGAAACAAAAACTCTGGTTCTTAAACCGAAACTGCTGTTTTTCATATATCACACCCATCCAGAAAACCAAGCTGCTTTCATAGGCATTATAGATACCAATTCCACTTTTATCTTTGTGAAAAAAGTACTATGGGTATTATATCATATTTTTACAGACGTATATGTAGAAATTTCTTCCTCTTTTTTCTACAAAATGCCCATTATTTTTTCTATTTCTGACTGCAAATGCTTATCTTTCGAACTATTGGCAACACTTTTATAGGAATAGAAAGCCATTCCGTCATAATCAAGCTCCCTGAGCACACCTATTTGTTTGCTGATTATATCGTCCTTGTTAATCCATTCATAACGGCCCGTATCCTTATTTTCGCTTTCCCCTCCGGCGTATTTGTCCTCGAGGCCGCATTTATAAAGAGCTAATCCTGCATAAAGCTTTACCACGCTGCCCTGTGGCACAAGCTCTGCCCATTCCTTCGCCGTTTTTTCAAAGGGCATGGTATCATTTTCAAATCCGTAATAGAGCTGAGGCATTATGTAATCCACATACCCTTCCTTAGAGCACCAAAGCTTAAGGTCGGCGTAGATGCTGTTATAATTTTTCTCAATATCGCCCATTGGGCTTATGCCGAAAACAACATGTGGAGCAATACTTTTTATCTGGGAATAAATGCCTCCCACAAGAGCGCTCACCTGATTTCTGCGCCACTGAGCCAGAGAAAGGGTTCCGCCGGATCCAGTATACTTTTCATACTCTTCTCTGTCTATTTTCTCATCGCCATCGGGATAAAAGTAGTCATCCATATGTATTCCGTCAATATCATAATTTAAAAGCTCCTTAACTCCGTCAATGACAAGCTTTTTAGCCTTTTCATTTGCAGGATTTAAAAATATGCCGCTGTCCGAAATGTACACGCTGTCAGAGTTTTCCTCATACATTTTTCTTGCGGGATTATTTTCGCTCAAAGCATTTATATCGGTCTTATATGAAACACGGTAGGGATTTATCCAGCCGTGAATTTGAAGGTTTAATTTTTTCGCCTCTTCGATCATGATTTTCAGCGGATCATATCCCGGATCTTTCCCCTGAACGCCTGTGAGATACTCGCTCCAGGGGAAAAGTTCGGATTTATAAAAGGCATCACAGAAGGGTCTCACCTGCACAAACACGGTATTTACTCCAACTTTTTTAGAAACGGAAAACATCTCACTTACTTTCTCTCTGAATTCTTCCTCAGTGCCACCGCCGCTCTCTTTCATTGAAAGTTCGTAGTAATTACACCAAACTCCTGTCAGCTCGCCGCCGTCTTTCTCCACTGTA
>CAUDRD010000087.1 GCA_958451705.1 uncultured Oscillospiraceae bacterium | reverse complement strand
CCCCCTGACTATAACTCCCGGAAAAAGACTGCGGTAAAATTCCCCTGTCATTGCGTCGCAGTTAAAGGTTGCACTTTCTATCCCCTTTAATGTAAAAAACTGAGCAAAGATTTTCTTTTCAACCTTGATTATTGTGGATTCCGGTCCAAAGGGATGATCCTCATAGGCACCATTTTTATTTAGGCAATAACTGATAATTTCCTCTGTTTTCATATTTTACCTCATAACCGAAATACGTTAAAATCCTCTGCTTTTAATAAAATTATATAGTGCCTGATAACTGCCGTCAACAAAATTTATTGCCGTTTTAAAATGAAAAATATGCTCCGAAAAAGCTATTCAAATCCCCCGGTTAAATGTGTGTTAAGCCTTTGTAAACTTGCTTGACTAAGGCAAATAGCTGATATATTCTAAACTCAATGGATGAAAAGGAGCAATAAAAGATGAAAGAAAAAGCAGTGCTGTTTGTAGAGAAGCACAGAGAAATTTGGAAGTTTATAAAATTCACTTTTACGGGAGCCAGCACATCAATTCTTGAAATGGCAGTCTATGCCCTGTTGCAGTACGTTGTGTTCAGCTCATTGCAGGGAGTTCCCGTTGAAAACAGTCCCATTCTCACATTTTTGGGAATAGAGTATAAGGGATATCTTTATTCCTACCTCATTTCGGCAATAATAGGATATGCCGCAGCTTACATCATGAACCGTAAGCTTACCTTCAAGTCAGATGCAAACCCGCTTGTTTCTTCGTTACTCTATGCTATAATGGTCATATGCACAATCACCTTTAACACATGGTTCGGTGCATTTTTAGGAACATGGATTACAAATAACGGCTGGAACAATTTCTGGGTAGATATGCTTGTAAAGCTCATTGTTATGACTTTGCCTACAGTTTGGACCTATCCTCTGAGCCGCTTTGTAATTCACAGAAGAAAAAGTATTGCATAAAAAGCGGATAACAACGGTTCCGCAAAGATGAAGGAAGGCAAAACATGGCTATTAAACTTGTTGCAACAGATCTTGACGGAACTCTGATAGCTTCAAACGGAGAGATCAGCTCTGAAAATTTTGAAGCAATGGAAAAAGCGGTTAACGCAGGATTGTATATAGTTCCAACTACGGGACGAAGCTTTTACGAAATGCCCAAAAGTTTAAGGGAGAGAAAATCATTTACTCACTGCATCTGCTCAAACGGAGCGGTGATTTTTGACCGTGACGGCAATGAGATATTGAAAAGCACTTTTTCCAAGGAAAAGACCTTAGAACTTTTCAATATACTCTCTGAATATGACACGATGATTGAAGTATATACAAAGGGCGTACCTGTAACCGAAAAGTCGAAGCTTACGAAGGCGTCGTATATTCACTACCGTGTAGAGGAAAACTATCACGACGTTCTTACCGCTACAAGAAAAGGCGTAGAAAATCTCAAAGAATTTCTCGAAGAAAACAACGACGGCGCCGAAATGTTCAATATATTTTTCAGCGACGCAGACGAACGTAAAGAAGCTTTCGAAAAAATAGGAAAGCTTGAATATACAGAGCTTACCACTTCAATGAACAGCAATATGGAAATTTTACAGCGAAGGGTAAACAAGGGCAGCTCCCTTAAAAAGCTTTGTGAAAAACTGGGAATAGCAAAAGAAGAGGTTATGGCTATGGGCGACAGCAGAAACGATATAACTCTGCTGGGTGCGGCCGGAACGCCTCTTGCAGTTTCCAACGCCTGCGACGACCTGAAAAGTAAGGCAAAAGAGATAATTTGCAGCTGTGATGAAAGCGCAATGGCTTTTGCCCTTAACCGTTACGTACAGGGGGAAAAAACTTATGACAGGTCAGACATCCGATAAAATTCATTTTCTTAATACAGGTCATTCAGACTGCATAATACTTGAAAGCGACGGAAGATTTGCAATGATCGACGCCGCAGAGGACAGCGACTTTCCCGCAGACAAGCCTCATCTTAACTTACAGGGCTATGAGGAGGAAGTAGTTGATTATCTTCTTAGAAACTGCCGTGGAAAGGACGGAAAAGTTACCCTTGATTTTATAGTGGGCACTCATGCACATTCCGACCATATCGGCGGATTTGATACAGTAATTCTTCATCCCGATATAAAAGTAAAAAAAGCATATTTAAAAGAGTACGACGAAAGCAAAATTTTTGTAATGGAGCGTCTGCGCTGGGATAACCGAGAGGTATATGAGCAGATGGTCAATGCTCTTAAAGAGAGAAATGTAGAGAGGATTTCAGATTTCGATCACGGCAAAGAGAAACTGGGAAATTTTGAAATTACATTTTTCAACGGCTCACAGAGAAAGCGCTTTATAAAATACGGTGAAAACATCAGCTCCGTAGTCACCCTTGTGGAAAAGGAGGGTACAAGGGTGCTTCTTGCGGGAGACCTTAACTATAAAGACGGCGATGAGCGCAGGATTGCAAAGCAGATCGGTAAAATTGATTTGCTGAAGGTTGGACATCATGGCTATGTCGGCTCTACCTCTCTTTTCTGGGCAAAGAAACTTTCACCGGAATATGCAGTTATAACGAACAACCAAAGCCGCATTTTCCCCGATGTCCGCTTTAAACTTGAAAAGATAGCTCATGCAAAAATACATTCCACAGCGGATGAAGACGGAGTAATGGCTTATATCGGTTCAAAGGGAGAAATAACTTTAAAGAGCGGTATAATGAACAACGTATTTTCTCCTGACAGAAGCTTGCCATTTGTAAGAGAAAAAGGGTTGGCCTTTGCTTCAAAGTAACTAAAAGACCATTAAAAACAGCAAAAAGAGCCGTGCAGTGCATGGCTCTTTTTTGATATACAAATTAAATTTCAGCTGCAAATTTAAAGTAAATTTTTAAGCTTCTTACTTTGTCATTTTATACATAGAGTTTTAATCTTTGCTTATTTCGATTTTCCCGTACTCTTTTTCATATTCCGCAACACGCTTTTTAAAATATTGCTCAATTTCCTTATTTGCACTGCGCCACTCTGATTCATCAATATAACGGAATTTTTTTAAAAGCAAGCGATCTACTCTCAATGTGTACCGTAAAAGCTTATCTTCCACGGTTAAATACTTCTTATTTTATTTCCTGCTCTAAATTATCAAATATTGGCGATGAAAAGAATTCAGCAATTGAAATCTCCAAGCCATCGCATAATTTCTTTACAGTAGATACTGTTGTACTGTTATTACGTCCACTGATTATATTATTGACGGTGGACTGTGTAACTCCGCTTATGGTGGCAAGCCTGTTAACTGTGATATTCCTCTCGGAGCAAAGCTCTAGTATTCGCTCTTTAACAGCCGTTCCTATATTCATATATAATCTCTCCATTTTACATACACTGGCATTAGTTTAACCATTTTGAGTTGGAAAGATTACCTCAATTGAGTTGACATAAAAATGTGATATCTTTATAATTAACTCAATTCAGCTAATAGGAAAACATATAATGAAACTTGCAGTTATAGGTTCAAGAAATTTAAATATAGTTAATCTCAGTAAATATCTGCCCCAAGGTGTAACGGAAATAGTCTCCGGCGGCGCAAGAGGAATAGATACCTGTGCAAGAGAATACGCTCTTGCCAACAACATAAAGCTGACGGAGTTTCTGCCCCAATATGAAAAATACGGACGCACCGCTCCTCTCCGACGAAACTTGCAGATTATTGACTACGCCGATGAAGTGTTTGCCTTCTGGGACGGAAAATCAAGAGGCACGGCTTTTGTAATTAAGCAGTGCAAAATTAAAAACAAAAAAGTGACGGTCTTTGTTAAAAGCCGTCACTGACCCATAACAAAATTATTATGTTTTTAAGTACAGTATTAATCCTGCCTTAAAAGGCGAAAAAGCAGACATCTTTCGATGCCTGCTTTTAATTTACTCCAATATTTCGTCAAATCTTTTCGGGATGAAAATTACTCTATCTTCTCAATCTTCTTTGCGGGGATTATTGTTCCCTCGTTCTTCTCTACGGTTATTTTCAGCTTCTCTCCCGTATTGAGAATTACAACACTTTCGTTTTCGCTTGCGGTTGTGCTGTAATAAGCGGGTGAAGAATCAAGCTTAATATAATACCAGCTGTTGCCGTCCTTTACGGCAGTTCTTATATCCGTAACGGTTCCCTCAACGGTTATCGTCGTCGGCGCCTGTGCGGTTCCGTCTGTGCCGCTGTCAGTCTCCACCTTTATATCGTCGTCAATGGATATTCCCTGCTGATCCATCAAATCAACGTAGTTATCGAGACATTCCGAAACGGTTTTGCCGATCGCCGTACCTACCGACCACTGCTCAACGTTAACCATTGCGTACATCTTGACGATATTTGAATTATCCTTAAGGGACATAAAGTACGTTGGCTGTCCGCTGATATTCAGAAGCAGCGGGAAGGTTGCCGTATAACCATACTGCTGTACGGCTCCCCTTGCGGAATCTCTTGCAGAGTTTTCCTTTGCGCCTGCCTGCTGGTAGAATGTTGCCTCCTTTGTGCGCTGGTTAATAAGCACAAAGCCGACAATGGACTGGTCACTGGTTATTGAGGTTACGCCTGTATAAAGATAAACGTCATCGTTTATTGCAAGATAGTTATACTCTTCAGTTGTAACTTTAACGCCCTTCTGTCCGATAACTGAGTTAATGAATCCATTCTGGAGAGTTCCGTGGTAATCATACTGCTCAATAAGCAAATCGGAGGAATAGACTCTGTCTATCCACTGGTAATTTTCGTTGGCTTTAAGCTCTTCAACCTCATGGTATTCGCTTTCACCTGTCACTGCGTCCATAATTACAACGCCTTTGACATCTTTACCGCCGAAAAGACCGATTGTCTTATCGAGTCTGGGGCATATCCAGTAGGGATGTCCGCTCTCGTCAATCTCAAAGGAAGGAGTATCAAAAATATAAGTTGGATATTGGAATCTGAGATGTCTCTGGAGAAGTCTGCCAAAATGCTCCGCAGGAGAATATTTAATTCCCTGCCCCTCAGGCATACGGACAATATCAACCTTTTGAGTAACCATATCCACAACTACATATGCTGGAAGGCCATCGCCGCGGTTTGTAAGCCATTTGATAATGTCGGCGTACATAAGAGTTGTAACTCTTACGGGATGTCCCTTGTAGTTAATCTGGTTATAGTAATCATCCTGAATCAGGAACTGGGATACCATGTCGTCAAGGTAACCGATCTGTCTTTCTCCTAAAGTTGCCGCTGCGGAACCGTCAAGAAGAGGAACTGTATTAAAATCAACCTCTTCAATATCCTCGGCAAAGGTTCCCTCGTTGACTTTCAGCAAATCCTTGTAGGATGAAGCTCGGAAAATAACCGAAGAAGCCACTGCGCCGATAAGGGCAATTACGATTATCACTCCTGCTATTATTGCGGGAATCTTAATTCGCTTCTTTACAACATAAGGAACATATGCTGGAGTTTTTCCCGCTCCGTTAATTACAAAGGATGCTGCGCCGTAAATTACCAGAACAAGCACAAGGTAGGTGTAAAATTCCGGCGCTTTAAGTGAAATGGGAGGAAGCATGAAATAAAAGGCGATCAGCGCTCCGACAATTGTAACGGCAATAGTAATAAGTAATTTAAGTCCTGCCTTCGGCGGAGCTATTACCGCCTGATGCTCTTTTTTACCGCCTTTTTTGCCGGGTGCAAAGGATGAAAAGTCAACGTTGAAAATCTCCATGGTTTTTCTCCTTTTCGGGAAGTATTTATTTTCATTTTTCTGAAAGCTTCATCTTTATTTCTCTTTCAGAAATTAAAGCTCTTATTTTAAGAATCCCTGAATGATTACCTCTTCCGCCTCTTCCTGAGTCATGCCAAAGGTCTGAAGCTTTATAAGCTGGTCATTGTTGATTCTGCCGATTGCGGCTTCATGGACTATCTGAGCCAAAGCATGGTTTGCAGCTATTTCCGGAATTGAACGGATTTTTGCATTGTCCATAATAATTGAATCGCACTGAACGTGAGCTCTGCAGGGAGCGTTGCCCACAGCTCTGGGATAGAAAATCTGCTCCGACTGGTCTTTTGCCACAGAACGGGAAATAATCTGTGCAGAAGAGTCCTCACCGTCAAGGTTAATTACAACGTCGGAACGTGCATACTGTTTTCCGTGAGTCATAAGCTTTTCGTTAATTACAAGCTTTGCTCCGGCTTTAAGGGATGCCCTTGTGTCTCTCTGAGTTGAGTCAACTCCCTTTATCTGCACCATTTCCATTTCACAGTAAGAGTTTTCATCCATTTCCACAACAGTAGTGGGGTTGAGCACTCTTTCGCCTGTACCCTCTCCCTCACCGTAATGCTTCTCAACATAGCGGACTTTCGCATGTTTACCGATATGGAAGGTGTGTATTCCGTCGTGTTCGCTTTTTTCGCTGCCGCAGTTGTGTATTCCGCAGCCTGCTACTATATCAACATCTGCCCAGTCGCCGATATAGAAATCGTTATAAACAACGTCGTCTACACCCGTTTCCGTTACTATAACGGGAATGTGAACTCTTTCTCCCTTTGTGCCGGGCTTTACTATTATATCTATTCCGGGCTTGTCTTTCTTTGGCTCAATAGTTACGTTTTCGGTGCTGTGACGCTCAACGCCCTGACCGTTTTTTCTTATATTATAAGCTCCGGCCGTGGGAA
>CAUDRD010000086.1 GCA_958451705.1 uncultured Oscillospiraceae bacterium | reverse complement strand
GGGTATCCTTCTGCGTATTTGTTTGTAAGTACGCTGCCCATAGCGGCCATAACGGCAGGAGAAACTATGTTTTCTGAAGCGATAAGCTCAAGGTTTCTTCTCTGACGGGCAAGCTCTTTTTTCATTGCCGCACCGACTTCGGGGTCATAGCCTTCTACAAAGCCGATGGTATCAAGTAAATCCTGAAACATTTGAAAAATCCCTCTCTTTAATTTTGTAATAGGATAATATACTTCAACATGATAACACATAAAAACGCTTTTTTCAATCTTTATTAGACAAAGCCTTTAACTTTTTTGAAATTTAAGGTATAATTGGCTGTAATTTATACTCTGAAAGGTGTGAAAGTAAAAAAATGACGAAGAAAGAGCGTGCAAAAGCGGCCGTTGAAGCCCTAAAAAAAGAATATCCCGACGCAATTTGTTCTTTAACAGCCACTAATCCTCTGGAACTGCTTATTGCCACAAGGCTTTCGGCTCAGTGTACCGATGCAAGGGTAAACCTTGTAACTCCGGAGCTTTTTGCCACATATAAAACTTTGGATGATTACATAAACGCAGATGTTGCGGATATAGAAAGAATAATTCACTCCTGCGGATTTTTCCACGGAAAAGCCAGGGATATAATGGGAATTGCTAAAGGAATAAAAGAGAGATACGGCGGCAAAGTTCCCGATACAATTGAGGAGCTTACAACTCTGCCAGGCGTTGGAAGAAAAACGGCAAACCTCATAGTAGGTGATGTTTACGGAAAGCCGGCAGTTGTTGCGGATACCCATTTAATAAGGCTCTGCAACCGTTTGGGATTTGTAGCTACAAAGAATCCTGAAAGCGTAGAAAAAGAGATGAAAAAGCTTCTGCCTCCCGAAGAGAGCAACGATTTCTGCCACAGATGCGTATTACACGGCAGAGCGGTATGCACGGCAAGAAAAGCCATGTGTGAAGAGTGCTGCATGGCGGAATTTTGCCCTAAAAAGATTTAAAAAAGCCCGTAAGAAAAAGCGCCGTTTTTCGGCGCTTTTTGCTTTGTATGTTTTGTTTGCTTTACTCGTTATTTTCACCGTTGTCGCCTTCGGTATCAGGTGCATAGATGAAATCATAAAGAGCGTTTTTGTTTTTGTCAACGTCTATGAGTATTACAGACATACCCTGTTTTGTGCCGTATTCCCATGTGTCATCGGCGGGAATCTGCTGCTGTTCAATATCGTAGTGAATATATGAAAGCAGTGCTCCGAAAGCAAGCTGTATAAGCTCGTTCTGTGAAATGCTGGTTTCGATGTAGGGCATAACTTCTTTACCGATTTGGAAAAGTTCCTGAGGAGAGGTTTCCTTTGCCTTTGCAATAATTGCAGATATTACTTTTCTCTGACGCTCGGTGCGGTGGAAGTCGTCGTCAAGATAACGGATTCGGCAATACCACAGTGCCTCTTCACCGTTTAGTACAGTGTTTCCGGCATCTATCTTCATAGGCGGTGCATATCTTCTTCCTGAACCGAAATATGCGGCCTCCTTTTCGGTGACCTCTACCTGTACGCCTCCAAGACCGTCAACAATTTTAGTGAACATATCGAAATCAACCAGCATATAGTCGTCTATGTCCACATTGAAATTATACTCAATGGTGTCCATAACAAGCTGGGGACCACCCCACATACAGGATGAATTTATCTTTGCATATCCCTCTCCGGGAATGTCAACCCACATATCTCTCATAAATGAGGTAAGCTTAATCTTCTTATTCGCCTTGTCTATGGAGAGAAGCATCATTGTATCTGACCGTGATGATTCTTCTGCCTCACGTCTGTCAACGCCTATAAGCAGTATATTGGTGACTTTATCGCTCTTAAACAGTTCATCCTCGTTTACAAAAACGTTTGAATGAATGGTATCGTCGTATGTCATTTCTGAGAACAGAGTGTTTGCAACTCTGAAAATACCAAATCCTGCAATGCATATCACAAGAATAAGTGCGATAATCACTGTAAGGCATCCGCATCCACAGCCGCCTATTTTTCTTTTTCTGCCTTTTTTCTTAGCCCCTGAGCTTATGTCCTGAGGGGGAATAGGGCGCCTTTGCTGATTTGGTCTCGGACGAGCGCCGCTGTCAATGTCCTCGTATTCAGTGGGATATCTCTGTCCGTTCTGCTGAGGACGTGCGGAAGAAGGACGCTGGCGGTTCATAGGGATATCTCTTTGACGGTTGGAATTTTGGGGAGGTCTGTTTGAATTACTCTGTATATCCCTTCCGCTTTGTATGTCTTTGCCGCTGTCGGAATAAATATCTTCAAAATATGTATAGCGGTTTTCTCCGCTGTTATTATTATTTCTGTATTGACGGTTATTGCCTCGATTGTTTCTGCCGTTATTTCCGCCGTTGTCGTCGCCGGAAAAATATATGTCCTTCATGACTTCACTCCTCAAAAAAGATGATACACAAATATTCTACAACATTTGACATAATATCTCAACAAGTAAATTTTAAATATTTTAATTTAAAAGTAAGGGCGGTTGACACGGGAGAGATTTTTATTTATTATATTGTATGCGAGCGGACTGGACGGTTGCGGGCAGTAATTTTACTGCGTGAGGAAAGTCCGAGCTTCACAGGGCAGGATAACGGCTAACGGCCGCCGAGGGTGACCTTAGGGAAAGTGCAACAGAGATATACCGCCGGATTTAATCCGGTAAGGGTGGAAAGGCGAGGCAAGAGCTCACCGGCGTACAGGAGACTGTACGGCCATGTAAACCCTATCCGAAGCAACACCGACTGGAGACACACGCTTGCCCGGCGTATTTTCCGAAAGGTGGCTAAAGGGGCGCAGCAATGCGTACCGTAGATAGATAACCGTCTTAAAAGACAGAACTCGGCTTACAGGTCCGGTCGCAAAATGAAAATAAGAGGGATGAACTTTTTGAAAGCTCATCCCTTTTTGTATCGGAAATATTTTTATCTTTTCCTTATTGAAACTTCGCCCGATGAAATAACAGCTTCTTCTCCAGAGTCTGTGTATTTTACTACAAGACCGCCTTTTTCGTCTATATCGAGAGCCTTTGCCTCTCTTTTTTCATTTCCCTTAATTACATAAACGTCGCTGCCGATTATCATGGAATACTTTCTGTATTCGTCTATAAAGCTTTTAGGGTCGGGCTTGCGGCAAAGCTCAAAAGTCTCTCTGATTATTTCAGCAATGAGCTCGTTGCGGGTGACGGGAGGCTTTTCGTTTTCGTAAAGGGAACCGGCTTTGTTTTCACTTTCAGGCACAAGGGAGGATACCTCCGAGGAAAAGTTTACTCCTATTCCGGGAATGACACATTCAACGTTTCCCGTTTCAAAGTCGGTTACGGCTTCTGTAAGTATACCGCAAACTTTTTTGTCCCCAAGGTAAAGGTCATTTACCCATTTTATCATGGTCTGTTTGCCTGTGCATTTTTTTATTGCCCTCATCACTGCAACAGATACGGCGGTAGTTACAAGCACGCAGTCCTCCGCATATATGCCGGGGCGCAGAATTATGGAAACATATATTCCGCCCTTTGCAGGGGACTGGAGGGTTCTGCCCATGCGGCCTCTTCCTCCGGTCTGCTCTAAAGCGATAACCACGGTTCCGTCCTTGCAGCCGGCAGAGGCAAGCTCCTTTGCAGTGGTGTTGGTGGATTGCAGAGATTTATATACGTTTATGTCCGCCTCATATTTATCAAAAAATCCGTTTTTATTGAGAAACAGCGTCACTCCCTCTTTAGAGATAACGTCACTGTCCTCCATGAGAGTATAGCCTGTTCCACGGTCAGAGGCAATATTGTATCCTTCCTCTTTAAGTTCGGTTATAGCTTTCCATACGGCGTTGCGTGAAATTCCCAGCCTGTTTGCAATTTCGCTTCCGCCTACGGGGGTTCCGCGGTTTTCTTCGAGAATTGTTATTATTTTACTTTTTGACGGCATCTTGAAACACCTCACCTTTGACTTAAATAGTATATCAAAGATATAAAAAAGGGTCAAATAAACGGCTGTTTTTCCCGTAAATTAAGAAGGAAATTTTTTCCTGAGAATATGCTTAAACGGCGATTGACTAAAAATTTCTTTTATTGTAAAATCGAACACAGATATACACTGTAAAACGGACTTAATCTTTATATTTTTCTTTAAATATTTTAAATTGCTTGTCCCTTTTCTCTGCCTTTACAGTGGAAAAGGGGCTTTTAAGGTGGGTGAAAAAATGAACGAAAGACTCGGATATCTCAGAAAAAAATCAATGGCTCTGCCCCTCAATCCCGGGGTTTATATTATGAAGAATAAAAAGAATGAGATAATATATATCGGTAAGGCAAAACTTCTTAAAAACCGTGTAAGCCAGTATTTCGGCTCCCAGGCAAGGCATACTGTAAAGGTCCTTAAGATGGTGGAAAACGTCTATGATTTTGACTATATCCTTACGGACAGCGAATTTGAGGCTCTCGTTCTCGAATGCAGCCTTATAAAGCAGCATATGCCCAAATATAACATCCTTTTAAAGGATGACAAAGGATACCACTATATTAAAATCACAAAGGAACAGTGGCCGAGGATTACCGCCGAAAAGCAGATGCTGGATGACGGCGCAGAATATATAGGACCCTATACGGGAGCTTTTTCCGTAAATCAGGCCGTAGAGGAAGCGACAAAGATATTCAGGCTCCCTGTCTGCGGCAAGCAGTTCCCGAGGGATATTAACAGAAGCTCAAGACCCTGTCTTAACTATTTTATAAAACGATGTTCGGCTCCCTGTGCGGGAAAAATAAGCTGCCGTGAATATAACGAATCCGTTGAGCAGGCGGTGGATTTTTTAAAGGGAGGAAGCCGCAAGGCTCTCAAACGCATGAACGAGGAAATGGAGCAGGCTGCGGAAAACCTTGAATTTGAAAAGGCTGCTTCACTGAGGGATAGAATAAGGGCAATTGAAAAGATAAACGAAAAGCAGAAGGTAGTTGCAAACAACATCGAAGAGCAGGATGTATTTGCAGTTGTTCAAAGCGAAAAGATTTTCTGTCTTATGGTTCTGCGCTTTACGGGCGGCAGGCTCAGCGACAGCGAGCATTTCTTTTTAGAGCCAGATAAAGACCTTCCTCAGCTTCGCCATGAGTTTCTTATGGGATACTATTCAATGCACGAAAGAGTGCCAAGGAGAGTTACCGTTGACGGTGAGGTAAGCGATATAGAGCTTATAACCCGCTGGCTTAGTGAGAAGGCGGGACGAAAAGTGACTGTTGCCGTTCCGGAGAGAGGGGAGCAGGCAAAAATTCTCGAAATGTGCCGCAGCAACGCCGCCGAAAAGCTGGCGCAGAAGCTTGGCAGAGGCGGAAAGGAGACCTCTGCTCTGGACGAACTTGCAAGACTTCTGGGACTGGATAAAATTCCACGCTACATTGAAGCCTACGATATTTCCCATACAGCGGGAAGCGACAACGTAGGAGGAATGGTGGTGTTTCTTGACGGACAGCCCTATAAAAAGGCATATAAGCGTTTTTCAATAAAAGGCTTTGAGGGTCAGGACGATTATGCTTCCATGGCGGAGGTGCTTACAAGACGTTTTAAACATTACTACGAGGAAGCCCCTCATTCAAATGAGGGCTTTGGCAGACTGCCGGATCTTATTCTTCTCGACGGCGGTCAGGGACAGGTAAACGCAGTTGTGCCTGTTTTAAAGTATTATAATCTCAATGTACCGGTTTTCGGAATGGTCAAGGATGACAGGCACCGCACAAGGGCAATAGCTCAGAACGGCGGAGAAATAGCCATTAATTCAAAGCGTCAGGTTTTCACTCTTGTTTCGGATATTCAGGAAGAGGTTCACCGCTGGGCAATTGGCTATCATCGCAAAAAGCATACGAAAAGACTTTTCACTTACGGTCTTACAGATATAAAGGGGATAGGAGAAAAAACGGCGGAAAATCTGCTTAAATCATTAAAAACTATAGATAATATAATGAACGCTGATGTGGAGACCTTAAAAAGCGTCAAGGGAGTCACACAGCCGCAGGCTGAGTCGATTTATAAATATTTTCATCCTGGTGATTAAATTTAATGTTGTATGTTGACAAAAAGCTGTGAAAAGTGTGATAATAAAAGGACAAAATATTATTGGAGAAAATTGCGTATGCGTGTTATAACAGGAACTGCCAGAGGCAGAAAATTGATAACTCTTGAGGGGGAGGATGTGCGCCCCACTACCGACAGAGTAAAAGAGGCAATGTTCAGTATTATACAGTTTGAGCTTGAGGGCAGACGAGTGCTGGATATGTTTGCCGGCAGCGGACAGCTTGGAATAGAGGCTCTCAGCCGTGGAGCTGAGTCGGCACTTTTTGCCGATGCGGACAGCCGTGCAGTTGAAATAGTAAAGAAAAATCTTGCCTCCTGCGGATTAAAGGAAAGGGCTGTTGTTGTAAATTCCGACAGTTTTTCGGCAATAACCTCCGGCGGTTTCGACATAGCTTTTCTTGACCCGCCTTACGGAAAGGGAATTTTGCAGCGTGCAGTCATAGCCGTTGCCGATAAAATGAATCCCGGCGGCGTCATAATATGCGAATCCCCTTACGGTGAAGAAATGCCGGAAAAAGCGGGAAGATTTTCTAAAAGCAGAACCTATAAATACGGAAAAACTCAGCTTACCGTTTACAGAGAGAGTGAGGAAGAGGGTATATGAAAATTGCAGTTTGCCCGGGACGCTTTGACCCGGTAACCCTTGGG
>CAUDRD010000085.1 GCA_958451705.1 uncultured Oscillospiraceae bacterium | reverse complement strand
TGCCGATGAGTATATTGGCTGGATTCATTTTGATATTAGTAAGTTGAAGTTTAACCATAAACTTATGGAGAAATTACATAAAAAAATGAAAAAAATTTACGTTGTATCTAAAGATGCAAAAAATGCTTTTATTAATGAATTTCCAAATCTTGAGGAGAAATGTGAATTAAAATATAATGTAGTAGATCGGCAGGAAATATTAGAATTAGCGGATGAAGATAATGATAATATCGTACAAGATGGAATGATAACCATAGTTACAGTTGGGAGACTCACTAAAGAAAAAGGACAGGATATTATCCCTGAAGTTGCCAAGAAATTAAAAGAAGATGGTATTCACTTTAGGTGGTATATCATCGGTACTGGGGGATTGAGTTCTTATATAGCAGAGCGCTGTAAAGATCTTGAGCTTGAAGATGAAATAAAGTTGCTTGGAATGAAAAAAAATCCATATGTTTATATGAAACAAGCAGACATTTATGTTCAAACATCAATACATGAAGGATATTGCATTACATTGGCTGAAGCAAAAGTATTTGGTATGCCAATTGTCTCAACAGAATTTGCCGGAGCACATGAACAGTTGGATGAAAGAGAAGACTGTAAAATTGTCAAAAGAGAAGAAGAGGCACTTTCTTCGGGGATAAAAAGTATAATATTAGAAAATATAAATGGAGCAAAAGAAAATCAATGAGTGCACCGAGAACAAAAAAGTCAATAATTAATACAAGTGTATCATTTGCATCACAGGTTATTATTATATTACTGGGCTTTATTTCACGACGAGTATTGATATATAGCGTTGGAGTCGAATATCTTGGAATCAACGGTTTGATGACAAACATTCTGACAATATTTTCTTTGGCAGAATCGGGTATTGGACTGGCAATAGGCTACAGTTTGTATAAGCCGCTTGCAGAAAATAATATTGAACTGGTAAAGTCGTTAATGAAATTTTATAAGACAACTTATAGAGTTTTAGCGTGCCTTACGGCAGTTATTGGTTTGGCTTTTTATCCAGCATTGCCCTTTTTCTTAAAAGGTAACACGGCTCCGGATGCTAATATTATTTATATTCTTTTTTTGGGAAGTTCAGTTTGTTCATATCTTTGGTCATACAAAATTACGTTAAACAGTTCAGATCAAAATAAATATTTATATACAATAGCAAATACTGTAACACAAATAATGGTTTTAATTGTAAAAGTGTTCATTTTATATTTTACAAAGAACTATATAATTTATTTATGTGTCGAGTTAGGATCAACATTAATAAAAAACATAATTTTTTCTTTTATACTTGATAAGAAATATCCGTATCTTAAAGAGAAAAATGTTAAAAAACTGGATGATAAGGTAAAATCAGAATTGTTTACCAATATCAAGTCTTTATTTTTAGGAAAAATTGGATATATTATTTCTCAATGTTCTGACAATCTTGTAATTTCATCAATTGTAAGTGTTACAGCAGTAGGTATGTACAGTAATTACACTACGCTTGTTACTTCTGTTTCGGGGTTCGTGACAACCTTTTCCAGCGGTGTTGTAGCCAGTATGGGAAATTTAATTGCGAGTGAAACCAAAGAAAAAGCATATTTAGTTTATAAAAGAAATGATTTTATAAACTATTGGCTTTATACTTTTGCGGCAATAGGACTTTTGTGTTTAACTGAACCCTTTATAACACTATGGTTAGGAAAAGATTATGTAATGTCTAGAGGAATACTATTTGTATCTGTCATTACATTTTATCTTAAAGGTATTAATTCCGGAATAGATATTGCAAAAAATGCTGCGGGTCTTTACTATCCCGATCGTTATGTTCCGATGTTAGAAGCAGCATTGAATTTAGTTCTTTCAATTCTCCTTGCAAATAAAATTGGACTTTTAGGAGTACTTATTGGAACGTTAGTAAGCTTTTTAGTCTTTTCCTTTTGGATAAAACCCTACGTCGTTTATAGAGATGTATTTCATATTCAGTTTAAAGAGTATGTTATGTGGGAAAGCAAAAAAATAATAATTGCTTTACTTATTGCTATAGCATTGTTTGGTATTCAAAGCTTAATTCATATTTCAAATGTATTTATAGAATTAATTGTGAAATTAATAATCACGGTAATTGCTTCTAATCTGTTACTTGTTATTGTTTTTTACCGAACAGAAGAATTCGATTACATAAAAATGTTTTGCCAAAATATTTTAGTGAAGTTTGTAAATATTAAAAAAGAACGACAGTAAAAGCCTAAATTCTTTTAAACAGGTGGTAATTGATATATTTAAGCAAATACTGGTTTCAATTTACTGTTTGCCCATAGTCGTCCTTGCGTTTTTAACGGTGACGATTATTTCGGGAGCGCTGCTGTTGTGGCTGCGCTTTTTAAAGGGCAAGAACAAAAATTTTGTAAGCCTTTTGGTGCTGCTTATATCTGTGTTTTTTATTTTGGCGGTCACTGTTTTGAGCCGTGATTTCGGCAGTGTCCGCGAGCTTTCCCTTGTGCCTTTTGCATCATGGACGGACTATTTTAACGGCAGTAACTCGGAGTATTTGCGCACCAATGTTTTTAATATGCTGTTGTTTATGCCTTTCGGGGCTTCCCTGTACGCTATGTGCTTTCCTAAGCTATCCCTGAAAAAATGTCTGATTATTACGGTGGCGGCGGCTTTTGCCCTGAGTTTTTCCGTGGAATTGGCACAATTCCTTTTGCAGTGCGGAGAGACCGAAACCGACGACTTTATTCACAATGTTTTGGGTGCGGTGTTAGGTGCCGTGCTTGCTGGATATGTATGTGATTTATATAAGAAGTGTATAAAAAGAATCTGATATAAAGATAGGAAAAGTTATGGGAACTCATTACGATTTATTTTTGCAGGCTCTTAGAGCCTCTATGAAAAATAAAAAAGTGGATTGGACGCAGGAAATTCCATTGGAGCAGTGGGAGTATCTGTTCAGATTAGCCGATGTGCACAATGTTCTGCCGATGATTTATGAAGCCGTATATTCTTGTGAATCGGCAAAAAACGTGCCTGTGCAGCTTATGGGAGCCGTTGCTCGCAAGGCCATGCGTATGGTATCAATGCAGGCGATGCAGACGGCACAGTTTAAGCGTCTCTATGCCCATCTAAGAGAGGTGGAAGCCGCACCGCTGGTGGTAAAGGGAATAGTTTGCCGTTCGCTGTATCCTAATCCCGATTACCGTTTTTCAGGTGATGAGGACCTTCTCATTTCTCCCGATAAATTTCCCCGGTGCCATAAAGCCATGCTGGATTTCGGTATGCAGATGACAGAGCCGGAAAAGGATACAGAAGCGGTTCATGAAGTGGCATACGGCAAAGCTGGGAGCCCTCTTTATATAGAGCTGCACAAAAGTTTGTTTCCGCCCGAATCGGATGCATACGGGGATTTTAACAATCTTTTTGCGGATATTTGGGAGCATACTACTGAAATAGAGGCGGAGGGAGAAAGATTTTTAACTCTCGGCTATACAGATCATTTGTTTTATCTTATCTGTCACGCCTTGAAGCATTTTCTCCACAGTGGTTTCGGAATCCGTCAGGTGTGCGACATAGTTTTGTTTGCAAACACTTACGGAGAGTATATTGATTGGCAGAATGTATATGAAAGATGTCAGGCTGTAAACGGCGAGGTGTTTACTGCGGCGCTGTTTAGAATCGGCGAAAAGTATCTTGTTTTTGACCCTAATGCCGCACACTTGCCCGAAGTTTGGAGAAGCATAGAGATAGATGAAGAGATGCTTCTTGACGATTTAATAGAAGCGGGAATTTATGGCGATTCCGACTTGAGCCGCAAGCACAGCAGCAATATAACTTTAGGAGCTGTTTCGGCAGATAAGAAAGGCAAAAAAGCCAAAAGCGGCGTGCTGAAATCGGTTTTCCCGTCAGCGAAGGCTTTGAGTGGACGTTATCCTTATCTTAATAAAAAGCCCTATCTGTTGCCGATTGCCTGGACAGACCGTCTTTTAAAATATCGCAAAGAGACTGCGGCTATGTCTAATAATGGTGCAGCTGAGTCTTTAAAAATAGGCGGCAGACGGGTTGAGCTTCTGAAAAAATACAAAATAGTTAAATAATCCATAAAACTTATGCCTATTAATGGTTATTATAATAAAAAATATGTTTATAGTGTTGACAAATACACAAAATGTGGTACTATAATCTTAGTAATTGAATATTGGGGACGAATATTTATTTGGTTTCCGGTATTTGTTTTAAGTTAAATAAAACGGAGGAAAAACTTTGGAGCAGAATTTGCAGGGTAAGCGTTATAAGGCAAATCCCGATTTTCTCTTGAGAGAAATCGGCGGCGAGGCCGTACTGGTTCCCTTGGGGGATGTGGGTATCTTTGAGAACACCATGCTCTCTCTTAACGATACCTGTGCTTTTCTGTGGAAGGTTTTCCAGTCTCCGAAAACTGCTCAGGAGGCTATTGACGAGGCGAAGGCGGCCTATGAAGGCGACGCTTCAGAAATAGAGCAGGGGGTACTCAGTTTTATTAAAGATTATTCACATTATAACTTATTAATGGAGGAATAAAAAATGGGAAGAAAAACATGGGTTAAGCCGATGACCCTTGTACAGAAATTTGAGGCGAATGAAAGTGTTGCGGCAGACACACAGTGCTGGCGTGTTGCATGTGAACGTCCAGGAGGTTATTTTTACCATGGACTTCTAGAGGTACACACTGCATGTAAAGATATAAACAATCAGTGGCTGTATGATGAGGACGGAAACGGTACACCAGATAAAATGGTAGAGCTGGGTCATGATGTTGACTGTACAATCTATGCAGATTCAGATTATACAAAACCTTTGGCTTTTGAAGATATTGTACCTTCTAGTGGAGCTACTATTTATTGGGTCAACAACTATGGTATGAAATATCACCATGTCGGAACAATTCAGCAGGCAAGTGCTGAGCATCCCAACCGTTCATAAGACATATTAATTGTCAATCAGACAGACGGGCGTTTTGCCCGTCTGTTTTTGTCTGTTTGGTGAGTTTTCCGTTCACTCTTTACTTTATATGGTCCTAAGTATGCAGAGCCTTGTATCCCCATTGACAAATACATATAAAATGTTAAAATCATATAAATATAATCATTATTGTTGCAGACTGTCGATAGATTTTGTGAGCTCAGAAGGCGGGGCTTCATTGTGGCCCGCCTCTTGAATTTTTTACGGACAAATTTTATTTTAGCACTAACTAACGCTTCCCTTGTGTAAAGGGAGGTGGCAAGGCGTAAGCCTTGACGGAGGGATTGTCTTTTTTACTCTAACCATAATTTGCATATTAAGAAGACTGTAAAAGAGACAGTGTGCACCTGTAAACTGTCTCTTTTATACAAAAAGGAGCCATTATGAATCATTATACTTCTGAGGATACCCTTGAAAAAAATATGATAAAATACGCCGCCGCTAAAAGTGTACCCATAAACGGCAGCTTTGAGCTTCTGCCCATTTGTAACATGAACTGCAAAATGTGCTATGTGCGTCTTAGCCGTGAGGAAATGGAGCAAAATGGCAGGCTTCGCACAGCCGACGAGTGGCTTTCTCTTGCCGAGCAGATGCAGAAGGCGGGAACTCTTTTTCTGCTACTCACAGGGGGCGAACCCCTCATGTATCCCGATTTCAAAAAACTTTACCTTGGTTTAAAAAAGCTTGGCGTATTTATAACAGTAAACACCAATGGAACTCTTTTAAATGAAGAGTGGGCTGACTTTTTTGCGGCAAACAAGCCTCGCCGTATAAACATAACACTTTACGGCGCCGACGAAAAGGCATATAAAGATTTGTGCCGCTACCCAGGCGGTTTTGAAAAGACCATGAACGCATTCAGGCTTCTCAAAGAGCGAAATGTGCCTGCTAAAATCAGCTTCAGCGCCACCCGCGCCAACGTTTCTTACCTTGAGGATATTTACCGTATTGGCAAGGAGCTTGATATGCTTGTTGAAACAGATACCTATATGATCCCCGCCCTTAAGGAGCGTGATTTGCCCATTTCAGAACAGTCACGCCTTGAGCCTGAGCAGGCGGCGGCAGCCAGAGTTAATGTAATACGCCATGATATCGGCGAAGAGATGTTCGGGGAATATATAGACGCAGTTTTAAAGCAAATAGAGGAAACGGATGTTACTCACCCCGACGGGGTCACCTGTCTTGCAGGCAACTGCGGCTTTACCGTAAACTGGAAAGGGGAAATGAAACCCTGCGTCACTTTCGATGAGCCAGCTGTTTCTGTTTTCGAGGTAGGCTTTGAAGAAGCCTGGCGTCAGATTTCGCAAAAGACAAAGGAATTTCGCTTAAATCCCCAATGTGTAAGCTGTAATATTAGGGTTGCCTGCCCCGTGTGCGTGGCAACCGCAAAGCTCGAAACAGGCAGTTATAACGGTGTTTCCGAGTATCTTTGCCGCTATGCTAAAGAGACAGTTCGCTTGTTCAGGGAAGAGCATAAAAAGAATAAAAACGAAAGCGATGGAAAATCAACCGTTCCCGTAAAGGAAGATGAAGAATGATAACAAAATGGTACCGCTTCGGAAAAACGGCGATGAGGATTCAGCGCCCCGATAACATGGAAATTCCCGAGAACATGAGCAAATTTGAGATCACAGAGCCTTCTTCTGACGACAATAAGGTTTATTATGAAATTGAATTTGTGGAGGATATGCAGTCGGTCTGCGAAAAAATAACCGCAGGTAAAGCCAATAGAATTTTGGCAAAACGAATTAATCTTCTTGTTATGGAAGTAC
>CAUDRD010000084.1 GCA_958451705.1 uncultured Oscillospiraceae bacterium | reverse complement strand
CGGCGTTGTTATAGACGGTAAAATTTACAACGGTTCCAACTATGCTGCTTCCGAGTTCGGTCATATGGTAATTGCAATTGACGGCGAACAGTGCAACTGCGGCAGAAGAGGCTGCTGGGAGAGATATGCTTCCGCAACAGCTCTTATAAATCAGACAAAGCATGCAATGCGCCACAGCTATGACAGTGAGATGTGGCACATCGTAAATGAAAATATCAACCTTGTAACAGGCAGAACCGCTTTCGAAGCTCTTCGCAAAGGCGATGCAGCTGCTCAAAGAGTTGTTGAACAGTATATTTATTACATAGCTTGTGGTATAATAAACGTAATCAACATCCTTCAGCCTGAGATGATATGCATAGGCGGAGGAATCAGCCATGAGGGTGAGAGCCTTCTTGCACCTCTCAGAAAGCATGTTGAGCGTGAAAGATATAGTATGTTCGCAAAAACTCAGACACAGATTTGCCGTGCTCTTTTAGGAAACGATGCAGGCGTAATTGGTGCGGCGCTTCTGGACTGATATAAATTCGGAGGTAATATGAGCAGAGCAGAAAAATTAGATGTTTTTGCCCGTGAGATTGGGTGCAGCGTTATTGTTAACGCACCTATGAGTGAGTATACCACTTTTAAAACCGGGGGCAGTGCCGCTTTGCTTGCCGAACCGCAAAATGAAAAAGCTCTTTCCCTTCTTCTCGCAAAATGCGCAGAAGAAAAGGTGGAGCCTTATATAATCGGAAACGGAAGCAATCTTCTTGTAGATGACGGCGGAATTGATTCTGTGGTTATCAAAATAGGGGACGGACTTTCGGAAATTCGGATGGTTGACGAAACAACGGTAGAGTGCGGGGCAGGTTTAAGCCTGTCTCGTCTCTGCCGTTTTGCCCTTGAAAAGGGTTTGAGCGGCATAGAGTTCGCCTTTGGTATTCCTGGAAGCTGCGGTGGAGCAGTGTTTATGAACGCAGGAGCCTATGGCGGAGAGATGAAAGACGTTATTGTGTCATGCCGTCATCTGGACCGAAACGGTGTTCCCGGGGAGTTTTCCTTGGATGAGATGAACCTTGGCTACCGCACAAGCATTTACCGTGAGAACGGATTTGTAGTTACCGCAGTTCGGGTAAAGCTTCAAAAGGGCAATAAAGAGGAAATCCGGGCTAAAATGGATGACTACCTTGGAAGAAGAAAGTCAAAGCAGCCCCTTGAGCTTCCCAGTGCAGGCAGTACCTTTAAGCGTCCTCAGGGACATTTTGCCGGGGCTCTTATTGAGCAGTGCGGATTAAAGGGCACAAGGGTCGGCGGAGCTCAGGTAAGCGAAAAGCATGCCGGATTTATTGTAAACAATACCGGCGCTACAAGCAGTGATATTATGGCTCTGATTGAGCTTGTGAGGAAAAAAGTATTCGATGAAACGGGAATTTTACTGGAACCGGAGGTTATAAAAATTCCCTGAAGCTTTGGATGGTGATGCATAAATGGATTTGGTAATGATAACAGGTCTTTCGGGAGCGGGCAAAACCCAGGCCTCTTCGGCTTTTGAGGATATGGGTTATTATTGTGTTGACAATATGCCGCCCAAGCTAATCCCTGACTTTGTCGCCATGATGAAAACAAGGGGGATAAGCGAAAAATTAGCTGTTGTTACTGATATAAGGTCCGGAGAAATGTTTTCGGACCTTGCCGACGAAACAGAACGGCTGAAAAAAGACGGTTTCGACTGCAAGGTGCTTTTCCTTGAAGCTGATAATAAGGTTTTATGCGAAAGATATGAAAAGACCGGAAGACTTCATCCCCTTATTTTCGAGTGTAAATCTCTCGAAAATGCGATTTCGGCCGAAAGGGAAAGACTTTTCGGCGTTCGCCGTGTGGCCGATTACATAATCGACTCTTCGGGAATGAAAGACAGAGATCTTCGTGAAAGGGTTAGGGAGATATTCGGCGGAGCCGACAAAAGCAAGCTGGAGGTTCAGTGCGTATCATTTGGCTATAAGTTCGGTATTCCGAGAGACGCTTCTCTTGTAGCAGATGTCAGAGTATTTCCAAATCCGTATTATGTATCCTCTTTGAAGGACAAAAACGGTATGGACAAGGATGTTTACGACTATGTGATAACAAGCGCTCAGGCAAAGGAAATGCTGCCGAAATTCCTTTCTCTTGCAGAGACCATGATAAGCCTTGCCAAAAATTCCGATATGACAAAGGTTGTTATAGCTGTTGGCTGCACGGGCGGACATCACCGCTCTGTAGCTGTGGCGAGATATTTAGGCACTTACATTAAGGAAAAGTGCGACGGTATAACAGTAAGCGTTCATCACAGAGATATAGATAAATAATTCAGATAAAAATGTTATAAAGGAGGCGGAGAAATGTCTTTTTGTTCTGATGTAAAAGATGAAATCTGTACTATCGAAAACGAAAATCCATGCTGTGACAAAAGCGAAGCATATGGACTTGTGCTTTTTTCTAGATCATTTTCTCCCTCTCAAATCTCATTTGTAACAGAAAACGAGGCCGCTGCGGAAAAATATGTCTACCTTATTTCAAAGGTTTGCGGCGTGTCTCTTAAAATACATCATTCTTCCTCGGGAAAAATAAGCGTAAACGCTGAAACGGCAGAGGCAAGGCAGAAGATAAGGAGCACATTCGGCCATGATAAAAAGGAACTTAGCCTGCGTCTTAACAGAGCCAATATCGAAAATGAGTGCTGCCAGGGAGCCTTTTTAAGAGGTGTTTTTCTTGCCTGCGGCGGAGTTACGGACCCGGAAAAAGACTATCACGGAGAATTTACCGTTCAGCGAATGAATCTCTGTAAGGATTTGGAGGCTTTTTTAAGGGAAGTGCTTTTCGAGCCAAAATCCACTCAGAGAAAGGGATATAACATACTTTATACAAAGGACAGCGAATCAGTAGAGGACTTACTTACCTTTATAGGAGCTACAAACAGCTCCCTTAAGCTTATGAGCGTAAAAATGTTCAAGGATGTACGCAATAACGTTAACCGCAAACTGAATTTTGAGACTGCCAATATTTCCCGCACTGTTGCCGCATCTCTTCAGCAGGTAGAGGCAATAGCCGAAATAAGGCGTAAAAGGGGAATAGAGAGCCTTCCGGAGGATTTACAGGAGCTTGCCATACTCAGGGAGGAAAACCCAGAAATGAGTCTTAGGGAGCTGGGAGAAAACCTTTCGGTACCTATTTCAAGGTCAGGTGTCAACCACCGACTTGAGCGGATAATGGAGTTTGCCCGTTATATTTCCGAACAGGGGGAGGAGAGCGGCTGTGACTGATTTTGTACACCTTCATCTCCATACGGAGTACAGCCTTCTTGACGGCGCTTGCCGGATAGAAAAGCTTATGGACGCCGCCGAAAAGATAGGACAGAAAAGCATAGCAATAACAGACCACGGCGTCATGTACGGTGCCGTGGATTTTTATAAAGCGGCAAAAAAGCACGGTATAAAGCCTATAATCGGCTGCGAAGTATATGTGGCAGCAAGGGGAATGGATGATAAAGTCCACGCTCTTGACAGCGAACACAACCACCTTATACTTCTGTGTAAAAATGAAACGGGATACAAAAATCTTATATATATGGTTTCCGAGGCCTGGACGAGGGGCTTTTACGGTAAACCGAGAATTGACCATGAGCTGTTAAAGGAACACAGCGATGGTCTTATTGCCATGTCTGCCTGTCTTGCGGGAGAAATACCGAGAGCTCTTGTACGTAACGACTATGACAGTGCGAAGAAAACGGCACAGTGGTACAAAGAGGTTTTCGGCGAGGACTACTATATTGAGCTTCAGGATCACGGTATTGCCGACCAGAAGCGTATTTTGCCCCAGCTTTTAAAGCTTTCTTCGGAGCTTAATATACCCGTTGCCGCTACAAACGACACCCATTATATTGAGCGTGAGGATTCAAAGGTACAGGATGTTTTAATCTGTATACAGACAAACCACATTGTAGGTGAAGCCACGGGCCTTGAATTTGAAAGCGATGAATTTTACCTTAAAAGCGGAGATGAAATGGCTGAGCTTTTCTCCTATGTTCCGGAGGCTATAGAAAACACCGTTAAAATAGCTGAAAAATGCAATTTAGAGTTTGAGTTCGGCAAGACGAAGCTTCCCCATTTTGATGTGCCCGAGGGTCAGAGCCATTTCGAATATTTTAAAAATATGTGCCTTGAGGGTTTTAACCGTCTTTACGGAGAAAATGCCCCTAAGGAATACAGAGAGAGACTCGATTATGAGCTTAAAATTATAAATCAAATGGGCTATGTGGACTACTATCTTATAGTCCGTGACTTTATAGCTTTTGCAAAAAGTAAAGATATACCTGTAGGACCGGGAAGAGGCTCCGGAGCGGGCAGTATAGCGGCTTACTGTGTGGGAATAACAGGTATAGACCCTATGAAATACGATTTGCTCTTTGAGCGTTTTCTGAATCCCGAACGAGTCAGTATGCCCGATTTCGATATAGATTTCTGCTATGAGCGCCGCAGTGAGGTTATAGATTATGTAATCGAAAAGTACGGTGCAGACCATGTAGCTCAGATTGTAACTTTTGGAACTATGGCGGCGAGGGCGGCGGTGAGAGATGTGGGCAGAGCTCTGGGCTTTTCCTACGGCGCAGTTGATTCTGTGGCAAAGCTCATACCAATGCGCCTTAATATGACCATAGAAAAGGCCATGAAAGCTACTCCGGAACTGAGAGAGCGGTATGAAAAGGAAGAAGATGTAAAGCGGCTTATAGATATGGCCCTTAAAGTTGAGGGTATGCCCCGTCACGCCTCCACCCATGCCGCAGGTGTTGTAATCACCCATAATCCCGTTTATACCTATGTTCCTCTTGCTAAGAATGATGAATCCGTGGTAACTCAGTTTACTATGACAACACTTGAAGAACTGGGACTTCTTAAAATGGACTTTTTGGGTCTTCGTACCCTTACTGTCATTCACCACGCTCAGGAAATGATAAGGAGAAAAGAGCCTGAGTTTGACATAGAGAAAATTGATTTAGAGGATAAAGAGACCTTTGCAATGTTTTCAAAAGGTCAGACTGAGGGCGTTTTCCAGTTTGAATCCGACGGTATGAAAAACGTGCTTATGGATTTGTGCCCCGAGCGGGTAGAGGATTTAATTGCCGTTACGTCCCTTTACCGTCCGGGGCCTGTTGACTCAATTCCCACTTATTCCAGGAACAAAAAGCACCCCGATAAAATAGTATATAAAACGCCTCTTTTAAAAGATATTCTGTCCGTAACCTATGGCTGTATGGTGTATCAGGAGCAGGTTATGCAGATTTTCAGAACCCTTGCGGGATACTCCTACGGCAGAGCTGATATAGTGCGCCGTGCAATGGCGAAAAAGAAGCACGACGTTATGGAGCGGGAGAGAAATAATTTCATCTACGGTCTTGTAAATGAGGATGGTACGGTGGAGTGCGAGGGCTGCGTAAAGCGTGGAGTAGATGAAAAAACGGCAAATGAAATTTTTGACGAAATGATTTCCTTTGCTTCCTATGCCTTTAATAAATCCCACGCCGCAGCCTATGCAGTTGTGGCTTACCGCACAGCTTATTTAAAATGCCATTATCCGGCGGAGTTTATGGCGGCGCTCCTTACGAGTATACTTGAAAACTCCTCTAAGGTTGCCGAATATACGGCGGAGTGCGCCAGACTTTCAATTAAAGTAATGCCTCCCGACGTAAACGAAAGCGTTGAAAGCTTCGGCGTTACGGATAAAGGGATTACTTTCGGGCTGCTGGCTGTTAAAAACCTGGGCAGGGGACTTATAAGCCGCATTGTGAAAGAGCGGGAAAGCGGGGGCAAATACACCTCTTTTTACTCTTTCTGCAAAAGAATATACGGTAAAGATTTTAACCGCCGTGCGGTAGAAAGCCTTATAAAATGCGGTGCTTTGGATTCACTGGGAGCCAATCGCAGACAGATGCTATCTGTTCTTCCCACGGTTCTCGATGATCTCGAATATAATAAGAGAAAAAATATCGATGGTCAGATAGGCTTATTCGATGTCTCTCCGGCTTTAGGGGAGGATTCAGGCCCCGATATTCCGAATATGCCGGAAATGCCCTATATGGAACTTTTACAGATGGAAAAGGAAACCACCGGCCTTTATCTGTCAGGACATCCTATGAGGAATTACGAGGCTTTAGGGGAAAGTATAGGCAGCGCAAAAAGTTCTGAGCTTATGCAGGTATCGGAAATGGGTATTTCAAAGTATAAAGACGGCAGTAAAGTGCTTTTTTTAGGTATGATAGCTTCCGTAACCAAAAAGACCACAAAGCGCGGAGACTCAATGGCCTTTATAACCTTGGAGGACGTTTACGGCGCAGTGGAAGCGGTAGTTTTTCCCACGGTTCTTGCAGCCTGTGCGGGAATAATAGAAGAAAACGCCGTAGTTGTGGCTGAGGGCAGGCTCAGTCTAAGAGAGGATGAGGAGCCTAAAATTATATGCGACTCACTGAAGAGAGCGGAGGATTACAAATCGGTTTTATCCGAAAAGCAGCCTTCCTCTCAAAAGAAGAAAAAGAGAGGATTGTTTTTACGTTTTTCCTCGGAAAAGTCACCGAAATTTGCTAAAGCCAAAAATCTTATAGAGATTTTTGAGGGTATGACACCTGTATATTTTTATTTTGAAGATATTTCAGAATACCGTTATTCAAAATTGCTAACTGAAATAAACGAGCCGCTTTTAAGCGAGCTGGAACGTCTTTTAGGGTCGGAAAACGTAAAAAATCAGGAATAATTTGTTAAAAGATATTGACAAAATATTGGCATGGTGTATTATG
>CAUDRD010000083.1 GCA_958451705.1 uncultured Oscillospiraceae bacterium | reverse complement strand
CAAGCCCATATTTGTATTTGACTTCCAGGACGATGCGGAATATGTAGGCGGATGCATTGCAGGAGGAAGAAACTATTTCCATATTAACTCTGCCGGAGACATTGAGCCCTGCGTATTTATTCACTACTCCGACTCAAATATCAGAACCCATACTCTTATAGAGGCTCTTAAAAATCCTCTTTTCCAGGCATATTATAAAAATCAGCCCTTTAACGACAACCATCTCAGACCCTGCCCCATGCTTGAGAATCCCGAATATCTCAGAAAGATGGTCAAGGAAACAGGGGCAAAGTCAACCGACCTTGTATGCCCCGAGGATGTAGATGTGCTGTGTGCAAAGTGTGAAAAATTTGCAAAGGCATGGGCTCCCGAGGCGGAGAGAATCTGGGCTTCAAGACCTCATCCCAAGCCCAAAACCCAGTACTACCGTGATACCCCGGAGGGAAAAGCGGAGGCGGCTGCAAAAGCTGCTAAGGAGAAGCAAGACTGATTTTAAATTTACTGCGGCGTAAAAACCAAAAGAGGTGATCAGCTTGAATAACAATCAAAACGGATTTAACGGCTACGAAAACAACAGCGGATACGGTTACAATAATCCCGGCAATAACCAGGGCGGTTATGGTTACGGATATAATTACAACAATACAAATTACGGAACCAATCAGCCCCAGTACGGTTACGGGGGAGGTTACCGTCCGAGCCCCGGTTATGTGAAGCTGGAAACTCCTAAGATGAAGCGTGAAAAGGCCGGAATTAAGACTATAAGCATTTGGTCTGGAATAGGTGTTCTTTTCGCCTTTGTAGTAAGCTTTTGTCTTAGTTTTGTTTCCTATATCCCCGGATTTAAGGACGCTTATAACTCCAACGAGCTTTTTGAAAACGGTTATGAAATTTTGGTTTCGCTTTTGTTTATCGGAGTACCGTTTCTTATAAGCTATAAAGCTCTTAAGCACAAAACACCCTTTACGCTGCCCTATTGCAGACCCCATAACAAGCGTTCTTTCGGTCTGCTTATTGTAATAGGTGTAGCCGGTTCATTTTTAGCAAATTACGTTGTGGCAATTCTTGCCTCAATTCTCAAAGCCGTCGGTTTGGAGATGGTCTCTCCCCAATACGATACACCGGAAACAATTATCGGCAAAATCCTTTATGTAATATACATCTCTGTTGTTCCGGCAATGACTGAGGAATTCGCTTTCAGAGGCGTAATAATGCAGCCTCTGAGAAAATACGGCGATAAATTTGCCATAGTCATGTCAGCTCTCGTTTTCGGACTTATGCACGGCAACGCCGTACAGGCAATATTTGCCTTTATAGTGGGTCTTATTATCGGTTATGCTGTTGTTGTAACAGGTTCTATGTGGACCGGTGTTATAATTCACTTTTGCAACAATTTTGTATCGGCAGTTATGGAACTTGCAGGAGAGCAAATGGAAACTGAAACTTACAATATGATATATGTTCTCTATTCCGTTTTACTTGTAGCGGCGGGTCTTATCTGCCTTATAATGTATTTCCGCACAAAGGACAGAGTGAGGATTCCTGTTGCCGGAACGGAGCTTTCAGAGAGAAAAAAGAGACGTGCCTTTATCGGCACACCGCCTTTGCTTTTGGCATTATTCCTTATGATTTTATCAACTCTTGCGTCCTTTAAAATTGCATGAGGCTGAAATGGAAAAAGACAGAATTTTCATGGAAGCGGCCATAAATCTGGCTCACCTTTCCGCCCAGGAGGGAGAAGTTCCCGTAGGGGCGGTGGTTGTGAGAAACGGTGAGATAGTAGGCGAGGGCAGAAACCGCAGGGAAAAGGATAAATCTGCAATTGCCCACGCTGAAATTGAAGCTATAGAAAATGCGTGCCGCAATTTAGGCGGATGGCGGCTTTGGGAATGTGAGCTTTATGTCACTTTAGAGCCATGTCCCATGTGTGCAGGGGCCATTATAAATTCCCGTATAAGACGAGTAGTTTTCGGAGCTTATGACCCTAAGGCGGGTTCATGTGGCTCTGTGATAAATCTTTTTGAGCTTCCCTATAACCATAAGCCTCCTGTGGAAGGCGGGTTTATGCAGGAAGAATGTTCAAAGCTGCTTACTGATTTTTTTGCACAGATGCGTGAAAGGCGCAAAGGCGAAGCTAAGTGGCAGCCTAAAAAATAAGATAAAAAAGCCGAGAGGCATCAGAAAGAGATGAGCAAAATGAGTGAAGAGACAAAATCATCATGTTCGGGGGATTGTTCAAGCTGTTCTGCAAACTGCGACAAGCGTGACTTTATGGCTCCTCCTAACCAGTACAGCCGTGTAAAGCATGTAATAGGCGTTGTAAGCGGCAAAGGCGGCGTTGGAAAATCACTTGTAACGTCAATGCTTGCCTGTGCAGTGCAGAATATGGGAAAGCATACTGCCGTACTTGACGCAGACGTTACGGGTCCCTCCGTACCAATGGCTTTCGGTATTCATGATAAAGCTGTAGGCAACGAAATGGGACTTATGCCAAGGGAGAGCAAAACCGGCATAAAGATAATGTCAATAAATCTGCTTCTGGAAAAGGATGACCAGCCCGTTGTTTGGAGAGGCCCCGTTATTTCGGGAGTTATTAAGCAGTTCTGGAGCGACGTTGTCTGGGGCGAGGTTGACTATATGTTTGTGGATATGCCTCCCGGAACAGGCGACGTACCGCTGACAGTTTTCCAGTCACTTCCCGTTGACGGCATTGTAGTTGTCACAACTCCTCAGGACCTTGTTACAATGATTGTTAAAAAGGCATATAACATGGCTCAGATGATGAACGTTCCCGTTCTCGGAATCGTTGAAAACATGAGCGGCTTTGTCTGCCCCGACTGCGGCAAGGAACACGCAATTTTCGGCGAGAGCAAGGTTCAGGAAGTTGCCGACGCATTAGGCGTTCCCGTCCTTGCAAAGCTTCCTATTAATCCTCAGAATGCTGCTCTTGTAGATAAGGGAGCCGTTGAGCTTGCCGACGCACCTTCAATAAACGAGGCTGCAAAGAAAATTATTGAAACTCTCGGCTGATTAAAATTAATATGTATAAAATAACCCTTCCTTTTTTCAGGAAGGGTTTTGTCATGGTGTAAATTTTTCAGTCTTCTTCATATCCGCCGTATGAAAGGGCCGCTTTTCTGATAAATTCCATTGCTGTTTCCAAACGCTGCTTTTCTTCGCCTTTAAAAGTATTCTGCGAAAATGCGGGAGAAGCGATTATTGCGCTTTTGTTTTTGATATTTGAGAAGAATTTAAGAATACCTGCCGCCGCTGAAGGGTCCTGAGCTTTTTGCAGGTTTTCGCAAGCGGAGTTTACTGTCTGCTGCCATTTCTGTTCCGGAATAGGCGCCGTTGCAGCAAAGGGGGCAAACGGAGCGTCAATGTCGGCTGCAATAAGAGCTGTCTCTCCCTTAAAGGGAAATTTTTCTCGAAGAACTTTTGACGCAGCGTCAAGTCCCGGTTTTCCCCCTTCTCCTATAACGCAGTAAACCTGTGTGTCGTCAAAGCGTATTCCTTCTTCCGAAAGGCTTCTTAAAACTCCGTCTAAGCAGAAGCAGGATGCTGTTCCGAGCTTTTCCGCTTTTTCTCTCTTGCTCCACATAATGAGTGAGACTGTGTAGAAAATTATGAAAAGGGGAAGGAAGGGAACCGTCCCAAGGTAAAAGCTTCCGAAGCCTCCTATGGCTCCCACTATAACGGTTATAAGGGAAAACGCCGCTCCGAAAGAGGAAACTCCGAGACACAGTACAAAAATTTTGTCGGAGAGAGAAGAGTGCTTTTTCTCCTTCTCTCCTCCGGAAGAGCAGACCAGTATAAGCCTTTTCTCCGCTTCATTTTTGCAGTCCCTTATTCCCACAACGGTGTGAAGGTTTTCGGTAAGGGTTAAAAGACGTTTAAGTCCGCTGATTCGGTATACCGCCCCAAGGGCAAGGAGCACAAAAACAGGGAAGAGCAAAGCGAGGGCAGCACCCATTTTCGGCGAGGTTCTCGTTACGCAGGGAACCAGCGATAAAAAAGAAAATATCATAAAAAGCATAACGGCGCCGGCGGAGGAAATGCTGCAAATTATATTTTTTTCGCAGCATTTTACGCTGTCGCACCACTGGGAAAGCTCACGGGAAAAGTACTTATAAATTTCCGGCCCTCGGTTTTTGCCGGAGCCGGAATTTTCAGCTTTATTTTCTGTGTGCTTTATCCCTTTGAGTACATAGTCTGCAATCTCTGGGGATACACTCATATTTTTTCTCCATTAAATCAATAACTGTCCTGAAGACCTTTTTCATCAAAGAGGAAAGCGGCTTCAAGAGCTATGTTGAGACCTGCCTGCATAGTTTTTGCGTCAAGGTTGTCGGCAGTGTCTGTTCTGGTGTGGTAATAGCGTGCTGGGGCGGGGTCCATTGAAGCGAGAGTTGCGGCGGGGATACCTGCCTGTGAAACTGCCGCTGCATCGGAAGCGCCGAAGAAAACGCTCTTATAGGGGAGGTCAAGACCTGCCTCAAGAGCCGCTTTTTTAAGAAGAGCGCATACTCTGGGGTCGTTCTTGACGGTACCTGTCATGTCTCTGCTGTAAACGGCAAGATACTCGAAATCACGGAAGGTTTCGAGGCCTATGAAAGCGGTTTCAATTTCCTGGCATTCTTTAAGGTGCTTCTTTGAGTAAGCTTTGGCTCCTCTGAGTCCGGCTTCTTCGGAACCGGTGAGAACTGCACGAACCTCTGTGTTTTCAAAACGGATGTCGTTATCAGCCATAAACTTAAGAACTGCCATTGAACCTACAACGCCTGTAAGGTTATCGTTTGCGCCGTCAACTACAAGTCTCCAGTTTGTAAAGAAGAGCACTACAACCGCTACGGGGATGCATACATACTGGATGTTTCCAAGAGTTTTGGCAAAGCCTTCAACGGGGGCTGAAAAGACGTTGCCCTGAGCTACTGCAATAATCGAGCTTACAATAGCGAAAATGAGGCTTGCAAAACCGATTACTATAACTGTTGTAAGAAGCTTTGCTCCGCCAAGGTGTGTAAAATACCACTCATGAGCTGCGTCGCAGTGGCCTGAGAAAACTATACGGCGTTTTACTTCACCCTTAGGCTTTCTCACTGCTACAACATTTGCCGAAGTCTTTTTGGGGAAAAACGGGTCGATAAACTGTTTGTACATAAGGAATTCCATAATGACGCTCAGCCCGCAGAGCAGAAGGATAATCATAGAGGCAAGGGGCGAAACGAAATTGTAGAGGAGCACCGATGCAATCAGACCTATTCCGCAAATAATGACCCATGCCATAAATGCGGCGGGGTGAAGAGTGAACTCTTCAATTGATACATCGTCTGCCCAGTCCTTAAGACGGGTTGCCATATACTCCTGCGCCTGGCGTTCGCCCTTAGAGCCAGAGCCACGTTTGTCGAAACTTGAGCAGATGTGCTTAATTTCACGCAGGCAGTAATTGGTGTTTTCTTTCAGCTTTGAGCTGAAATTTTTTGTGCTTTCGCTTGCTTTCATTTTTTCACTCTCTTTCCTCTGCATTAAGCAGATATTATCAAAAATATTATATCAAACTTAACATTTTATGTCGAGTAAAATGAACAGTTTATATAGGAAAATCCTTATATTTTATAGTCAACCGCACTTCTGCCTTCACGAACAAGCTTTACGAAATTGGAAATTTCCTTGTGAGCGGGATGAACGGTATATGCTGCAACGTCCTCCAGTGAGTCAAATTCGCTTATAAGCACAGCGTCGAAGTTTGTCTCCTTGGGGTTAATGTTTTTCATAACCTCCATTTTTCTGATATAGGGTATCTTTTCGGGAAGAGCTTCCAGCATGGTTTTAACTTTAGCTATGTTTTCGTCTTTTGTATGACCTTCCGCATTTTCTTTGAATTTCCACATTACTATGTGTTTAATCATTAATTAATTCCTCCGTCACTTCCAGATTTCATCATGTTTAAGCATCCTTGAGAAAAGGGAATCGAGAACCATGGTAAGGGAATCCTCCGCCCTGTCGTTCATCTCACGGTAGCTTTCGGAAGCGGCGTCTCCTGCGTCGTCTGATATTTTTCTCAGGGACAGCATGGGAATTTCCGCTTTATGGCAAACTGAAGCGATGGCGGCTGTCTCCATATCGAAAGCACATATGCCGAAGGCGTCGAGATAAAATTTCTTTTTGTCCTCGTCGGCAAGGAATAGGTCGCCTGTTCCGAGCTTTCCTGTCTTTATGCCCTTACTCTGAGTTACAAGCTCCAAAAGGGTTTTGTCGGCCTGATATACAAAATCCTGTCCGGGTTTTTCGCCTAATTTAAGTCCCAGGGGAGTCAGGTCAAAGTCGCACTCAACGTAACTTTCCCCTGCGACGAAATCCTCTTTTCTCAGCCCCGTTACCGCTCCTGAAAGTCCGGCGTTGAGGATGAAATCTGCCTTGTCGTCACTTATGAGGAAGGAGACGCAGCTTGCGGCGTTTACTTTGCCTATACCGCACTCAACTCCTATTATTTTAAGTGTACGTCCGTTTTCTGTGAGGGTAAATTCAATTGATTTGTTGCCTCTGCGCATTGAAGAAACAGAATTTTTATTTTCCGCATATTTTTCAAAGGGCAGATATTCCATTGAATCTGCAAAGGCTATTCCGACAGTTTTTGTCACTTAAATCAGCTCCTTAGTGATAAAATACTTAATATAAGATAAATAGATTATACGATTGCGGAGGCTCTTAGTCAATGCGCATGAGTTTCTCAAAATCCCTTTTTGCATAGTATGGAAAGGGGAGAAAACAAGCGCATTGCAGCGGGGTGACTTTTTCAGTCCCAT
>CAUDRD010000082.1 GCA_958451705.1 uncultured Oscillospiraceae bacterium | reverse complement strand
TTATCTCTAAGCTTTTTTGGCTTAATATAAATTTTCCGTCAACGAGTATATCCGTCTCTTCAAGAAGCTTTTTCCAGCCGGGATGACTTTCCATACCCGCTAAAAGCTGTTCGATTGTCCAGCCGGTATATGTGACAACATTAAGTCCCAAATCATGAGCGCCTTTGGCTAGGACTGAGAACTCCTCCGCCTGAACAAAGGGATCTCCGCCGCTGAGAGTTATTCCCGATAAAAGTGGATCTTCCTCAACAGCCTTTAAAATTCTGTCGGTGTCGCTGATATAGCCTCCGCTAAAATCATGGGTTTCGGGATTTTGACATCCTTCACAGTTGTGGGGGCAGCCCTGGCCGAAAACCACAAATCTCCAGCCGGGACCGTCTACAACGGACTCCCTGATTATTCCGGCAAGCCGGATTTCAGTACCCATTACAGCTGCTCAAAGTCGCCTTTGCCGGTTCCGATTGAGTGCTTAACTCTGTCGTTTACCTCAGCAAGTTTAGCATCGTTAAAACGGTCAAGAGTACCTACAAGGTAACCTGTTATTCTTCTTATTCTTTCAAAGCCTACGCCTTCGCCGACTGTTTTCTTTTCGTTCGTCATTTTAAGTTCCTCCTTAAATTTATTTCTATATTTTGTGTATCTGCCTCAGATTATTCCGAGCAGCTGCAATCAACGGGATTGGGAAGCTTATCTGCCTCTTCAAGGGGATTCTCGTCACAGCAGTGAACATTTTTATTGTATCCCTTAAGCTTTTTGAGAACCTCTATGTCAACGCCTTCTCCTTCACGGCGTCCGCAGCGAGGACATACATCGCCGATAATACCTGTGTATCCGCAAACGGGGTCACGGTCAACGGGATGGTTAACTGAACCGTAGCCGATACCGTTTTCCTTCATGCAGCGGATAACTGCCTCGAAAGCCTCCAGGTTCTCGGTGGGATCTCCGTCCATCTCAACATATGAGATATGGCCGCCGTTTGTAAGGGCATGGTAAGGAGCTTCAAGTCTGATTTTTTCAAATGCAGAAATGGGGAAGTAAACGGGAATATGGAAGGAGTTTGTGTAATACTTTCTGTCTGTAACTCCGGGAATAATACCGAATTTTTCCTGATCCATGCGGACAAATCTGCCTGAAAGTCCCTCAGCGGGAGTTGCGGTAAGTGAGAAGTTAAGTCCGTATTTAACCGTGGCGTCATCCATACGTTTTCTCATATGTCCGACAATTTCAAGACCCAGGTTCTGAGCTTCCTTTGACTCACCGTGGTGAACGCCTAAAAGGCTCTTAAGGGTTTCGGCAAGACCGATAAATCCGAGAGTAAGTGTTCCGTGTTTAAGAACTTCACGAACCTCGTCGTCAATGTTGAGCTTGTCTGAATCGAGCCAAATGCCCTGACCCATAAGGAAGGGATAATTTCTTACCTTACGCTTTGCCTGAATTTCAAAACGTTCAAGGAGCTGGTCTATAACGAGATCAATTTTTCTGTCAAGATCCTCAAAGAACACATCGAGATCGCCGTGTGACTTAATAGCGATTCTCGGAAGGTTTACGGAAGTAAAGCTGAGGTTTCCTCTGCCGCCGGTAACCTGACGTGATTTATCGTAATAGTTTGCCATAACTCTTGTACGGCATCCCATGTAAGCAACCTCTGTATTGGGATCTCCCTCTACATAAAACTCTTTGTTAAAGGGTGCATCCAGGAAAGAGAAGTTGGGGAAAAGTCTCTTTGCAGAAACCTTGCATGCAAGCTTAAACAGATCATAGTTTGGATCTTCGGGATTATAGTTAACTCCCTCTTTAACTTTATATATGTGAATGGGGAAAACGGGAGTTTCGCCGTTTCCGAGGCCTGCCTGAGCTGCAAGAAGTACGTTTTTAACAACCATTCTTCCCTCTACGCTGGTATCGGTACCGTAGTTAATTGAGGTAAAGGGAACCTGAGCACCGGCTCTGGAATGCATGGTGTTAAGGTTATGTACAAGAGCTTCCATTGCCTGATATGTAGCTCTGTCTGTTTCAGCATAGCCTTTCTTCACTGCAAACTTCTGGCATCTTGCAATTACATCCCTGTCAAGACCATACTTTGAAGAAAGTATTTCAGCCTCTTTTTCGCAGTAGTCGTTATCGTTTGCAAGTACAGGCTCGGTGCCGTATTTTTCGAGGATTTCCGCTCTTATCTCGTTTGCCGTATCAAGGCAATCCTCCATACCTGCAATAAGCTCCAAAGCCTTGGAAAGATTGCGGCTGTAAAGCTTTCTGTAAGTTTTGTATACGCCCTTTGCCATACCGTAATCAAAATTCGGGATACTCTGTCCACCGTGCTGATCGTTCTGGTTTGACTGAACGGCAATACAGGCAAGAGCTGAATAACTTGCTATATCGTTGGGCTCACGCAGGAAACCGTGTCCTGTAGAAAAGCCGCCCTCGAAAAGCTTAATTATATCAATCTGACAGCAAGTTGTAGTAAGAGTAAGGAAATCAAGGTCGTGAATATGAATATCGCCGTCACGGTGAGCTGCGGAATGCTCCGGCTTTAAAACAAAAAGCTCGTTAAACTGCTTTGCTCCCTCTGAACCGTATTTAAGCATAGTGCCCATTGCGGTGTCGCCGTCGATATTTGCATTTTCTCTCTTAATATCGCTCTCTTTAGCCGCTTTAAAAGTGAGGCCCTCGTAAATCTTCATAAGACGTGTATTCATCTCACGGACTCTGGAGCGCTCAGCACGGTAGAGGATGTAAACCTTTGCAGTTCTTGCATGACCCGATTCAATAAGAACCTTTTCAACTGCATCCTGTATCTGCTCAACGGTGGGTTTCTCAATCTTAAGTTCATTCTCTATGTAATCGGCTACTTCGTTTGCTATTTCAAGGCTGACCGCATAGTCTTTTCCGCCAAGAGCCTGTGCCGCCTGATATACAGCGTTTGCTATTTTATCGACGGAAAAGGGAACCTCTCTGCCGTCCCTTTTAATAATAGTGGTGATCATCGAGTAAAGCCTCCAATACTATATTTTGTGTTTTTTATGGTGCGGTTTATATTATAGACCCAATAAATAGGCGTGTCAATAGTACGAAACGTAGTTACAATTAAATTTTTAACACTCATTTTTGTATGTTTTATAGAAAATAAAAAAGCCCCTTGACGGAGCTCTTAAAATATCTATATAAAATACTCATCTTATTAATCTTTGCTTTCCTCAGTTTTGGAAATTTCGCTGAAATATTTCTCATTCAGAATATCCATAATTTCCTCTTTATCCGACAAAGCACGGTAGAGCATAACCAGCCTTTTTTCATCCTGACTAAGCATTGAGAGATATTCCGGATAATCTGCGGCGTCGTATTTTGACGGGTTATCCATAACCTTGCCTGCTTTTGCACCATGAGTACCGTTAACAAGAAAATCTATCGATACACCGAAAATCCTGCTCAAAACATTAAGGGTTTCCAAGTCGGGATTTGAACGCCCAGTTTCATAATAGGCATAGGTTGTTCTGTGTATCTTTAAAATATCGGCAACTTCACGCTGCGTAAGACGGTTTGCCATGCGAAGATATCTAAGTCTTTCACCGATCACAAAAAAACCTCCCCCCGAACTTCATGGTTACAATTATATCATTACCAGTAGTATTTTTGTGGAAATGTGACAACTAGTCACAGATAGTTATCAGTTTCTCAAAAAAGCACATGGTTATACATGAATGTTCGGGAGGATTATTAAATTTTAAAATTAAAAGGTAAAAACTAACTATTAGTCGTCAAAAACAGCGCCTTTAGAACCTGAGGTTACATGCTGAGCATAACGCTTAATATAGCCTGTAAGCTCCTTAACGGGCGGAGTCCACTTTGCCTTTCTTTCAGCAAGTACTTCATCGCTTACAAGAAGCTGAAGCTTTCTTGCTGGAATGTCTATTTCTATCATATCGCCGTCTTCAACAAGAGCGATTGTGCCGCCAACGGCTGCTTCAGGAGAAACGTGGCCGATTGAAGAACCTCTTGTTGCGCCGGAGAAACGTCCGTCAGTAAGAAGAGCTACGCTGTTTCCGAGGCCCATACCAACAATTGCAGCTGTGGGAGAAAGCATTTCACGCATACCGGGGCCGCCTTTAGGTCCTTCATAACGGATAACAACTACATCGCCGGCAACAATTTTTCCGCCGGTAATAGCTGCATAAGCCTCTTCTTCACTGTCAAAGCATCTTGCAGGACCTGTGTGCTGCATCATTTCAGGAAGAACGGCGCCTTTCTTTACGACGCTTCCCTCTTCGGCAAGGTTGCCCCAAAGTACAGCGATACCGCCGTCTGCGCTGTGAGGATTGTCGAGAGTTCTGATAACAGTTCCGTCTGCATCGGGAGCAGCATCAACTCTTTCGCCAACAGTGCCGCTTACAGTCAGACAGTCACGGTGAATCATGCCGCCCTTATCCAGCTCCTTCATAACAGCCTGAATACCGCCGCAGGCGTTAAGGTCTTCGATGAAGATAGTTCCGGCAGGGTTGAGCTTACAAAGCTGAGGTGTCTTTCTGCCAGCTTCATCAAGAAGCTTAAGGTTGATATCATGACCTGCTGCGTGAGAAATTGCAGTAAGGTGAAGAATTGTATTTGTGGAGCAGCCGAGAGCCATATCGGTTCTCATAGCGTTTTCGAAAGCCTTCTCTGTAAGGATGTCGCTGGGTCTGATATTCTCTTTGAGAAGCTCCATTACTCTTTCGCCGGACTTCTTTGCAAGGCGACGGCGTGCAGACATAACAAAGGGAATAGTGCCGTTACCGGGCAGAGCCATACCGATTGCCTCAGTAAGGCAGTTCATGGAGTTTGCGGTGTACATACCTGAGCAGGAACCGCAGGTAGGACATGCAGTCTCTTCAACGCAGCGGAGCTGGTCGGCAGTTATTTTGCCGGCAGAGTATGCGCCCACATATTCAAACATCTCGGAAAGACCGATTTTTGCATCTATACCTTTACCGGAAATCATGGGGCCGCCGCTTACAAAAATGCAGGGAAGATTAAGTCTGCAAGCTGCAAGCATCATACCGGGAACGATTTTATCGCAGTTGGGGATAAATACAACTGCATCAAGAGGATGAGCTGTAAGCATAACCTCAATTGAATCGGCGATAAGCTCACGGGAGCAGAGAGAATATTTCATTCCCTTATGGTTCATTGCAAGGCCGTCGCATACGCCGATAGTCTGGAACTCAAAGGGTACGCCGCCGGCGTTTCTGATACCGGCTTTAACAGCTTCGCCTATCTGATCGAGCTGCTGATGGCCGGGAATATAGTCGCTCTTTGAGTTGACAACCGCAACGAAGGGGCGCTTCATTTCGGTATCATCAATTCCCAAGGCATTGAGAAGAGAACGGTGCGGAGCCCTTGATGGGCCTTCCTTTAACAAATCACTTCGCATTTTAAACATCTCACTTATTAAAAATTTGCGCTTATGGCTTTAAATACACCTGTTAGTTTGGAAAAACAGGTTATTCATCTAAAATAATACGATAGCAGATTTAAACGTATTTTTCAAGATGTTTTTATAAATACTGCCGTCTGAGAAAAGTAAAAAAGCCTCCCAAATTCAGGAGGCTTAAAACGAAAGAAATTACTGCTTTTTAAAACGCTGATAAACAAGAAAGTAAAAAGATTTTTCGATTTCTTACAACATTAAACTCAGTCAAAAAGCCCTCTTTTAAAGCCGTCCAAATCATATCCCAAAGCAATTTCAATGGCATGCTGCTTTGCTGCACAGTCCTCACAAATAATTTGATCATCAGTAAGGACGTTTGATATTATATTGGGTCTGTATCCTGTACCAAAAAAGGTTTTTCCGCAGTCGTCACAGGTATGCACAAGCCTCGGCACGAATATTATTGCAGAAACCGCAATTGCGACAACCACCACAAAGGAAATAACTATTGCTATAATTGATGACTTTTTCATTTCTCTCTCCCCAAATTAACCCATACAAAATTCACATAAACATATCTGAATTATACCACCAAAGCGAATATATCCGCAAGGTGGGATTTATAAAGGATGTTGAAAAAACAAGTAAATAATAAATATTTACTCATCCTCATAATCACTGAATACATCCGTATCTATAGCTTTGATTTCAAAAGTTTTTTTGACACTTACTCCGAAATTGTGCTCAATCATAAAATTTGCCAGCTTATTTCCGTCCATCAGGATAATGTGCTGATTTTTAGCATAATCAATTGCCTGCTTTGTAAATTTCGAAGTAGTTACAAATAAACCTTTACCACCTTTTCCTGCTATTGCTCCAACAAAAGCTTGAACCTCCGGACGTCCTACCGGATGTTCCTCATTCCAGCGTTTAGCTTGAATGTATATAAGGTTAAAGCCTAACTTATCCTCCATTATTATGCCGTCTATTCCCTCATCTCCCGTAACAAAGGTAGTCATTGCGGCATTTTCAAAAGTACCGTATCCCATTTTTGACATAAGATCCATAACCATTTTTTCAAAAGCTGTTGGAGAAAGCTTCACCACTTCGCTTAAAATTTCATCAGATAAATTGCTATTTATCTGTTTAAAGGCATTTTCTAAAGCATCATCAGGAGTTTCACTGCTGTCCTCAGAATTTTTCTGCATATCGGCATCATCTGATTGGGTTCTGTTTTTAAACTCCTTAAAGGACTCATATTTCATCAAATAATCATTATCTATTACTTCAGGGCTTTCAAGAAAAGCTTTATGCCCTTCCCCAGTAATAACAAACTTTCCTTTGGCAGGGCTTTCAATAAGTCCTGCCTTTTTCAAATATGTTCTTGACCACCCTGCACGGTTGGAAAGATAAGTC
>CAUDRD010000081.1 GCA_958451705.1 uncultured Oscillospiraceae bacterium | reverse complement strand
TACTATGCCCTTAAAAAGGTCAATGTTACAGTAAGCGGCGATATCGGCTGCTATACTCTTGGTTCTCTTGCTCCTCTTGGTATGATGGATACATGCATCTGCATGGGCGCTTCCGTTTCAGCGCTTCACGGTCACAATAAAGTTCGTGAAGGTTCCGCTAAAAAGTCAGTTGCTGTTATCGGTGACTCTACCTTTATTCATTCCGGCATCACAGGAATTATAGATATCGCCTACAATATGGGCAACTCTACCGTAATTATACTTGATAACAGTATTACCGGTATGACTGGCCATCAGCAGAACCCCACAACAGGCTATACAATTAAAGGTGATCCCACAAGCGCAGTAAGTCTTGAAGCTCTTTGCAAAGCGGTTGGCATAAACCGTGTAAGAGTTGTAGACCCCTACAACCTCAAAGAGTGTGAAGATGCCGTAAGAGAAGAAATCGCCGTTGACGAGCCATCTGTAATCATTTCACGCAGACCCTGCGCACTTCTTAAATATGTCAAGCACAATCCGCCTCTCAAAGTTGATACCGATAAGTGCAGAGGCTGCAAAATGTGCATGAAGATAGGTTGTCCCGCAATAAGCATGAAGAACGGCAAAGCAGTTATCGACTTTACACAGTGCGTCGGCTGCAATGTATGTACTCAGCTTTGCAAATTTGATGCAATTACAGGTAAGGAGGCTGAATAATATGAGCGTAAAAAGCATAATGATCGTTGGTGTAGGAGGACAGGGTACTCTTCTTACAAGCCGCCTTTTAGGCAACGCTCTCCTTGCCGGAGGATATGACGTTAAAGTTTCAGAGGTTCACGGAATGAGCCAGCGTGGCGGTTCTGTTGTAACTTATGTAAAATACGGAGATAAAGTTAACTCTCCCATTGTTGTTAAAGGTGAAGCAGATCTTATTCTCGCCTTTGAGCAGCTTGAAGCTGCAAGATGGCTGCCTTATCTTAAAAAAGGCGGAAAAATAATTGTCAATACTCAGCAGATGGATCCGATGCCCGTTGTTACAGGTATGACTACATATCCGGAAAACATTCTTGATTCTGTAAAGGCTTTAGGTGCAGATATCACTGCTGTTGATGCTCTGAGCATGGCTGTTGAAGCCGGTTCTCCCAAGGCTGTTAACGTTGTTCTTGTTGGAGTTATGGCAAAACATGTTGATTTTCCTGTTTCGGTTTGGCATAATGCTATTAAGGAAACAGTTCCTGAAAAGTTCTTAGATCTTAACATGAAAGCTTTTGAGCTCGGCTATAACTCATAACTAAAGGAGAAATAAACATATGGCAAAGTTTTTTAACGAAGAAATTGAAACCGCCTCACGAGAGTATCTTCATGCAATCCAGTCTGCAAGGCTTATTAAAATGGTTCATAATTGCTACAATAATGTTCCCTTTTATAAGAAGAAGTTTGATGAAATAGGCCTTCTTCCCGGAGATATAAAAACTATCGACGATATTACAAAGCTTCCCTTTACCATAAAGCAGGATCTGCGTGATAACTATCCTTTTGGTCTTTTCGCCGTAAGTAAGGACAAGCTCGTAAGAATTCATGCTTCTTCCGGAACAACAGGAAAGCAGACAGTTGTAGGCTATACTGAAAATGATATTCAGATTTGGGCTGAGTGCGCTGCAAGAGCTCTTGCAGCAGCAGGTGCTGAAAAGCACGACTCGGTACATGTTTCCTACGGTTACGGACTGTTTACCGGTGGTCTCGGACTGCATTACGGTGCTGAAAAGCTTGGTGCCACCGCAATTCCCGTTTCATCAGGCAACACCAAAAGACAGATTCAGATTTTACAGGATTTTGAGTCCGATTTTCTTTGCTGTACTCCTTCCTACGCTATGTATATAGGAGAAACTCTTCACGAAATGGGAATTGATCCCAAATCAATAAAACTAAGAGGCGGTATCTTCGGCGCTGAAGCGTGGTCTGAAAATATGCGCCGTGAAATCGAAAAATCCCTTGCCATTAAAGCTTACGATATTTACGGACTTTCAGAAATTGCAGGTCCAGGTGTTGCATACGAGTGCAGTGAGCAGTCAGGTATGCATATCTGCGAAGATTATTTTTATCCTGAAGTTGTGGATCCTAACACTCTCGAGCCTGTTCCGGACGGAACATATGGTGAGCTTGTGTTTACCTGTATCGGAAAAGAAGCTCTTCCCCTTGTGAGATACCGCACCCGTGATATCTGTGCAATATCTCACGAGAAGTGTGACTGCGGCAGAACTCTTGTAAAGATGACTAAGCCTCACGGCAGAAGCGATGATATGCTTATTATCCGCGGAGTTAACGTATTCCCGTCACAGGTTGAGCACGTTATTCTCTCTCTTGGCATGGAGCCCAACTATCAGATTGTTGTAACGAGAGAAAATAACCGTGACGTTATGGAAGTTAAAATCGAGATGTCCAACGAGATGTTCTCAGACTCTGTTAAGGATATCGAAAACACAGAGCGTAAGATTATGGACGCTATGCATACGACCCTTGGTATTACGGCAATTGTACGCCTTGTCGAGCCCCATTCTCTTCCCCGTTCAGAGGGCAAGGCAGTGCGTGTTATTGATAAAAGAGTTTACTGATAAAGGGAGGAACATACTATGTCAATTAAACAGATTTCAATTTTTGTTGAAAACAAACCAGGACGTCTTGCGGAAATTACATCTCTTCTTGCAGATAACGAAATTGATATCCGTGCGCTTTCAATTGCAGATACTACCGATTACGGTATTCTGCGTCTTATTGTAAGTGATCCGGAGAAGGCTGAAAAGATTCTTAAAGACGATGGCCTTACTGTTTCCATTACAAAAGTTCTCGGTATAGGCATACCGGATGTTCCGGGCGGATTTTCCAAGGCAATCAACACCCTTTCAAAAGAGGGAATAAGCGTTGAGTATGCTTACGCCTTTATCACTCCTGAGGTTGGTACGGCATATGTTATAATCCGAGTACCTGATAACGAAAAGGCAATTGAAATACTTACCAAAGCAAATATTAAAATTTTCGAGCAGTCTGATATATTCTGATTCAGCTTTAAAAGGTGCAGTTATTTATATAATTGCACCTTTTCTTTTTCTGTTTTTTTGTTTTACTGTATTTAGATGAGCCTGTGAGGGGAGAGATAAAGAATTAATATTTAACTTTTTTCTCTTTACAGTTTTGGCTTTATGAAGTAAAATATTGTTAAAGTTAACAAGTTGGAGGTTATTAAAATGCAGCCTGTTTACAAACGCATTTTATTAAAATTAAGCGGCGAAGTTCTCGCCGGTAAAAACGGTCACGGTATTGACTTTGATACAGTACTTTCAATTTGCGAGGCAGTAAAAGAATGCAGCAATATGGGCGTTGAAATCGGTCTTGTTGTCGGAGGCGGCAACTTCTGGAGAGGACGCTCAAGCGGAGATATGGATCGCACAAGAGCTGACCATATGGGTATGCTTGCAACGGTTATGAACTCCCTTGCTCTTGCCGACGCTCTCGAACAGCTTGATGTTCCGGTACGTGTACAGACTGCTATTTCCATGCAGCAGATAGCCGAGCCGTATATTCGCAACCGTGCAATCAGACATCTCGAAAAGGGTAGGGTTGTTGTTTTTGGATGCGGAACAGGTAACCCGTTCTTTACAACTGATACAGCTGCCGCTTTGAGAGCAGCTGAAATCGACGCAGACGTTATCTTTAAGGCAACAAACGTTGACGGTGTATTTGACAAAGATCCCAATAAATATGACGATGCCGTAAAGTATGACAGACTTTCATACCTTGATATTCTCAACAAGGATCTTCATGTTATGGACAGCACTGCGGCATCTCTTTGTAAAGATAACAATCTGCCTATTCTTGTGTTCAATCTTTCAAATCCCATGAATATCGTAGCTGCGGTTAAGGGTGAAAACGTAGGTACACTCGTAACTTCAGAGGAGGAGTAATATATGGAAACAGTTTTTGCTTTAGCTAAAGAAAAAATGACTAAAACAGTTAACGCACTTGTTCATGAGTACGGCTCAATCCGTGCGGGACGTGCCAACGCAGGTGTTCTTGATAAGGTACATGTCGATTATTACGGCGCCCCTACACCTATTAATCAGATGGCTGCAATTTCAGTTTCTGAGGCGAGAATACTTACAATTCAGCCTTGGGATGCATCAACTCTCGGTAAAATTGAAAAGGCAATTCAGCAGTCCGATGTAGGCATTAATCCTCAGAACGACGGTAAGGTTATCCGCCTTGTTTTCCCGCCTCTCACAGAGGATAAGCGTAAAGAGATTGCAAAAGACATCAGCAAAAAAGCTGAGGAGTCAAAGGTTGCGATCCGCAGTATCCGCCGTGACTGTATTGAAAAGCTTAAAGCCATGAAGAAATCTTCTGAAATCACAGAGGATGATCTTAAGGACGGCGAAAATGAGCTTCAGAAAATCACTGATAAGTTTATAAAAGAAATAGACGATGTAGCTGCTAAAAAGCAGAAAGAAGTTATGGAAATATAACGACTACGCCCCTCGCAGAGAGGGGCTTTTCCCTATTTTATGTTTTAAAATTAAATTATAATTTCAGTAAGGTAAAATTAAAATTTGCCGTATGAGGTTTAATTATGGATATAAGTACAATTGATAAGAGCCATATGCCACGGCATATCGGCGTCATAATGGACGGAAACGGTCGCTGGGCAAAACAGCGTGGACTTAAGAGATTTGAAGGTCACCGTGAGGGAGCCAAGGTTTTCAGAAAAATTTCGGAATATGCGGCAGATATAGGCATAGAATATATGACCTTTTACGCTTTTTCCACTGAAAACTGGAAACGTCCTCCCGAAGAGGTAGCGGCTATTATGGATTTGTTCCGTGATTATCTGGGTGAAGCAGAGGAATCACCGGAAGCCAGTAAAGGAATGAAGCTGAGATTTATCGGTGAACGTGATGCCTTGCCGAATGATATTGAAAATCTGATGAAGATGGCGGAAACGAGTACCGAAAGCGGAAAGAGAACCGTAATAAATCTTGCGATAAATTACGGCGGAAGACTGGAAATTGTTGACGGAGTAAAGGCCATAGCGGAAAAAGTCAAAAACGGAGAACTTGACCCTAAGGACATAACGGAGCAGATGATTTCAGATAGTCTTTATACTGCCGGTCAGCCGGACCCGGATCTTATAATCCGTCCCAGCGGAGAGTTAAGGCTTTCAAATTTCCTTATTTGGCAGGCAGCTTACTCCGAGTTCTGGTTCTCCAACGTTCTCTGGCCTGATTTTACTACTGACGACCTTGACAGAGCTATTATGGCTTTTGCGGATAGAAACCGCAGGTTCGGCGGAGTTTGAGTTAAGCTTATTTAAAATAAATTTACGGAAAGGTAAAGCAATACTTCCTGTATTGTGCGGCTATCAAAATGAAACAAAGAGTATTATCCGGCGTTGTAATCGCCGTTGTTGCAATCGGTGTTCTGCTCCTTATGAATACCGTTGTTTTCCCCATTGTTTGGACAGTTCTTGCAGTAATGGCAGTATACGAAATAGAAAAGGTTACACAGGTTAAAAACAAAGTTCTCATGGTTCTGAGCCTCATTTTTGCGGCTCTTTTCTGCCTTAACGAAAGCTTTGGATTTGTGGAAGTTTCATATTCCGTAGTTTTAGCGGCCTATGTACTTATTATGCTGACGGTTATGTTAATCGGATACGATATTACTAAGTTTGAGCACGTTGCCGTAGCATTTTTTGCGTCAGTTGCAGTTCCCTTTGCATTTTCAATTTTTGTTTATCTCAGAGACATTAATGTTAACAGTGACGGCAAATTCAGCAAAACCGAGGGCGTTTACCTAATCCTTCTTGTGCTTGTATGCTCCTGGCTTACCGATGTGTTTGCCTATTTTACAGGTAGAGCTTTTGGCAAACATAAGCTTTGCCCAAAAATCAGCCCCAAAAAGACTGTTGAGGGAGCTATAGGCGGTATAATCATTCCCGCAGTTATAAACATAATTGTGCTTGCAGTTTTCGAAAAGTTCTTCTTTGACACAACAGTGATTCCCTACTGGGCAATGCTGATAATTTCTCCCGTACTTTCCGCTGCAAGTATGCTCGGTGACCTTTCAGCTTCTACCATAAAGCGCAATTTCGGCGTAAAAGATTTCAGCAACCTCATTCCCGGTCACGGAGGAATAATGGACAGATTTGACAGCTGCCTTTTTGTCCTTCCCGCAATTTATGTTATTGTAAACCTGTTTTGAGATTATATAGGGAAACTTTGGTGAATAATAATGAGTAAGATTGTTTCAATTTTAGGTTCAACAGGCTCTATCGGCACTCAGGCGTTAGACGTTATAAAAAAAGTCGGATTCAGCGTAAGCGCTCTTACGGCTAATTCCAGCGTTGATGTTCTCGAAAAGCAAATAAGGGAGTTTAAGCCTAAATTTGCGGCAGTTTGCGATGAAAAAGCTGCGGCGGATTTAAAGGTGCGAGTCGGCGACACCTTTACTAAGGTTCTTTCCGGTGAAGAGGGTGTATGTGAATGTGCAGCCTGTGAGGAAAGTGATATTGTCTTGAATTCCGTTGTAGGAATGGCGGGACTCAAACCTACCTTAACCGCTATTGAGGCGGGGAAGGACATCGCTCTTGCAAATAAAGAAACCCTTGTTGCCGGCGGAAGAATAGTTATCGACAGCGCCAAAAGGAAAAACGTAAAAATTTATCCCGTTGACAGCGAGCATTCAGCTATTTTTCAGTGTCTTCAGGGAGTTTCAGACAAAAAGTGGATTAAAAAACTGATTCTCACAGCTTCCGGCGGACCTTTTTTCGGAAAGAAAAAAGAGGAGCTTCAAAACGTCACCGTTGAACAGGCTCTTCATCATCCCAACTGGAGCATGGGTGCAAAAATAACTATCGACTCTGCTACAATGATGAACAAAGGCCTTGAGCTTATTGAGGCGGTATGG
>CAUDRD010000080.1 GCA_958451705.1 uncultured Oscillospiraceae bacterium | reverse complement strand
AAGCACTCGTGAAGCGTGAAAATCGTCGAAAAGCTTTCCGCCCATTTCGAGATTAAGCTTGTTGCCGAAATGAGAAATTCTCTCTTTTATGTTCTTAGACTGCATTTCGATATACTTGTCATTATCAAATCCTATTGCTGTCATTAAATACCCCTCCCTCAAAATATCCCGCGAAACAAAGCACAAAAACACCGCCCGCAGACACCTTTGTGCTTGCGGACCAATTTTAAAATATGCAAGTTTTAACGGCTTTATATCAGCATAAAATCAAAGAAAATTATAAACTATTTATATTTACTTTTCAACCGATTTTTACTTTTTTCCCGTATTTCGGCACATATAACAAAAGCTCATTTGGTAAGGTTTATAAAACTTTCACCGCCTTAGTTTTTGAAGTTTTCCTTCAGCTTATAATCAGAGAAAAATAAAACGCCCGCTTGCGTTAAGGAAAAGCTTAAACGCAGGCGGATAAGTTGGTTTATTTCTAGCAGTTGGTGTGCGTTATGTATGCGGATTCAATCCGCCGCAGGCATTATACTTTTTTATTTGCACATCGTTATGTGTGCGCAATGGCTGCAGCGTCACGTTGCCGAAAACTGCATACGGTAGTACTTTGCGTATATTCCGTCGATTTTCATAAGCTCGTCGTGATTTCCACGCTCCGCTATACCGTCTTCGGTAATTACAATAATCTCATCGGCTCCTCTGATAGTTGAAAACCTGTGAGCTATTGTAATTGTGGTTCTGTTCTTTGAAAGCTCTTCAAGGCTCTTCTGAATATGCCTTTCGCTCTCGTTATCAAGGGCGCTTGTAGCTTCGTCAAGGATAAGTATAGGCGGATTTTTAAGGAATACTCTGGCAATTGAAATACGCTGCTTCTGACCTCCCGAAAGCCTTGTGCCTCTCTCACCTACAAAGGTGTCGTAGCCGTCGGGAAGGCTCATAATAAACTCATGTATATTGGCGTTTTTCGCTGCTTCAATGATCTCTTCGTCGGAGGCGTCCGGCTTTCCGTAAGCTATGTTTTCCTTTACGGTTCCACAGAAAAGGTAAACATCCTGCTGGACTATGCCTATATTCTTTCTCAGGCTCTCAAGAGTAAAATCTTTTATATTCTCTCCGTCTATGGTTATCTTACCGTCCGTAAGCTCGTAAAATCTCGGAAGGAGCGAACAGATAGTGGTCTTTCCGCCGCCGGAAGGCCCTACAAGCGCTATGCTTCTGCCTGCGGGAATTTTAAAGGAAACATCCGAGAGCACCGGCTCATCATCGTTATATCTGAAAGTTACATGTTCATAGCTTACATCGCCTTTGACATTTGTAAGCTCTCTTGCATCAGGAGCGTCTTCAATATCAGGCTCAGTTTCCATTATGGCGCTGAAGCGTCGAAAACCGGAAAGTCCTTTCTGTATCATTTCAGTAAGCTACACAAGAATCTGAATGGGACTTACGAAAATTCCGATATAAATGGCATACATTGCAAGGTCGGCCGGCTCCATTTTATCCTGAGAAATAAGGTATCCTCCAAATACAAGAACTGTAAGGTACATAAGCCCCTGAAAGAAGATATTCCATGACGAAAAACTGCCCATACAGCGGTAATTTTCCTTTTTGGACACAAGGAAATTTTCATTGCTGACAGCGAATTTCTTTTTCTCTATTTCCTCGTTTGCGAAAGACTGCACAACTCTTATTCCAGAAAGGGTATCCTGAAGCCGCGCGTTAATATCTCCGATTTTTCTTCTGTTATCAAGGAATGTGGCGTGCATTTTTTTACTCTGTATAGATGAAAAAATAACCATAACCACCACTATTACGGAAAGGGGTATTGCAAGACGCCAGTTGATAATTGTAAGAAAAACAAAGGAACCGATAATTTTAATAAGAGAAATAAAAAGGTTTTCCGGGCCGTGGTGGGCAAACTCCGAAATATCGAAAAGGTCTGAGACAAGACGGCTCATCATCTGACCGGAATTATTATTGTCATAATAAGAAAAGGAAAGCTTTTCGTAGTGTTCGAAAAGCTCACGGCGCATATCCCGCTCCATCATGGCGCCCATAACGTGACCCTGACAGTTGACGTAATATTTACACAGGGCCTGAATTATATACATTATGAGCAGACCTGCGGCAAGAACAGGCAGAACTCTCAGAATAACGGATTTTTCCTGAACAAAAATAGTATTGGCTCCCTGACGGAGTATCTGCGGATAAATAAGGTCGATAAGACTTATAACTGCCGCACAGAAAAGGTCGAAGAAAAATATTTTTTTGTACGGCCTGTAATAACCGATGAATTTTTTAATAAGCTTCATTTTCCCCTCCCACCGCTAAAACGGATTTTTTTATTTTTGGTGAAAAAATATTATACTCCCCTTACAGCCTTTAACGCAATATAAATTTAAAGGTTCTTTTTCATAAAATAGTTTGTAAGAGATACACCTTCTTTTACTACCTCGTTTGAGCGGATAACAACGTATCCCATTTTTTCAAAAAACGGTTCAGCGGTTATACTGGCGTAAACGATAACAGAAGAGTTTCCGTTAGCAGCGGCGTACTTTTCCGCTTCACGGCACAGAGCTTTGCCTATGCCTTTCCCCTGAAACTCACTGTGTACATAAAGCCGGTCAAGATAACCCGAATCGGTTATATCGCAAAAGCCTGTAATCTCGTTTCCCTCTACGGCAACCACAGCTTTTCTGCCTTTAAAGGAATCGTTCCACTTTTTAAGGTCACGGTTTTTCGGAGCCCAAACTTTAAGCTGCTCTTCACTGTAATCCCTTTTATTTATTTCGTGTACGGTATTGTAAAAAAGCTCTGCTGTTTCACGGCAGTCGCTATCTATATAATCTCTTATATACATAATTTTCTCCGGATTATAATTTTCTATCACGGATTTTATTATAACCTATCCGTTATTTCCTTACAAATAAGCCCATATAAAAAGCCGCCGTTAGGCGGCCTTAAAGCTTATCACCCTATAAAATTTATCACCGGATTGAGATATGCTTTATCCGTCCAGTCGCACTTTCCCTTTAAAGCTTCTATAACAGTCTTGTCAACCGGAGTGTACAGAGCCGGGTCTTTTTTAACAATGGTCTTTTGCAGCGTTTTTAACACAAGTCTGTCGGTTACATTAAGAGAATCCATATCTATGGCTCCACGGCAATAAAAGCAGGGGATACCCGCTATTTCGTCACGGAAATTATCTGCATAGAGCTTTTTAAAAGCTTCTTTGTCATAAGGCGATGCACCGACACAAAAAACTGCAACATCCTTTTCCTGAAGCTTTTCCCAGTATTTGCGAAGAAAAGATAATCCGGAAATATGGGAAGCGTATATTCCCCCGCCAAATATAACTGTTTCATAGTTTTCGAGGCTGCTTGCGAAAAAACGTTTTACGTCGGCGCAGTCAAAGCCCGTGGCCAATGAAAGCCATTTAGCATATTTTTCAGTTGTCCCGTATTTTGATTTATAAACTACAAGTCCCGGTGACATATTATCCCTCCTTGTTTTTCATCCTCATAATAACATACATTTTTCAAAATGTAACGTCATAAATCATATATACATGGCGTTAACGGCAAATTTTCCGTACACTCCTACAGAAAATAAAAAATAACGACATCTTTATTCACATTACCACGCTTTTATGATATACTCCCCTGTGACTGTTTACATAAAGGAGTAGTATTAATTATGCAAATCAAACAAAAAATACCAGGAATACTTTTGTGTCTGGCAATCTCGGTTCCGTGCTGGTTTTTGGGTAAGGCATTGCCCGTTGTAGGCGCTCCTGTTTTTGCAATTATCGCAGGAATGATACTGACCCTTATAATCAAAAAGAAAGATGCCTTTGCAGGCGGAATAACCTTTACCTCAAAGAAAATCCTGCAATATGCGGTTATTCTCTTGGGCTTCGGACTTAACCTTTCCGAAATTGCAAAGGTCGGCTCAATGTCACTGCCCATTATCGTTTCCACAATAGCAACTTCACTTATAGTTTCGTTTATCCTCTATAAAATAATGAAAACACCGGCCAACGTTTCAACTCTCATAGGCGTCGGTTCATCTATCTGCGGAGGCTCCGCCATAGCTGCAACAGCTCCCGTTATTGAGGCAAACGACGAAGAAATTGCCCAGTCAATTTCGGTTATCTTCCTCTTTAACGTCCTTGCCGCCCTTATTTTCCCAACTCTCGGCTCAATGCTTGGTATGAGTAACGAAGGATTCGGACTTTTTGCCGGAACTGCCGTAAACGACACCTCTTCCGTCACCGCTGCCGCAACAGCATGGGACGGTATGCACGCCGGAGCAAACACCCTTGATACAGCTACAATAGTAAAGCTAACCCGTACCCTTGCAATTATCCCCATAACCCTTGTTCTCGCCTTCTGGCGTACAAGAAAGCTTAAAAAGGAGCAGTCGGAAGCAAACAGCACCTTTAGCCTTAAAAAGGTTTTCCCCATGTTCATTGTTTTCTTTGTACTCGCTTCAATTATAACAACTGTTTGCACTTCTCTGGGAGTTGACAGCTCATTCTTCTCTCCCTTTAAAGAGCTCTCAAAGTTCTTCATCGTTATGGCGATGTCCGCAATCGGACTTAACACAAATATAGTTAAGCTTGTAAAGTCCGGCGGAAAGCCGATTCTCATGGGATTCTGCTGCTGGGTAAGCATTTCTCTTGTAAGCCTCGGTATGCAGCACATACTCGGGCTTCTTTAATACATAAGATAATATTAAAACAAAAAGCTATCTGCTACAAAACAGATAGCTTTTTATTATTTATCCTCTGGTGATTATTCGTTCTTTGGCAGGATTACGGTAATCTCCGTACCTTCTCCCACTGTGCTTTCGAGAGAAATTTCTCCCCCGTGGTACATTACGCCGTGTTTTACAATCGAAAGGCCAAGGCCTGTACCGCCTATCTCTTTAGAGTGGCTTTTATCCACTCTGTAAAATCTTTCAAAAACACGCTCCTGATGCTCCTGGGGAATACCGATTCCGGTGTCTTTAACCTTTATAATGATATTGTTTTCCTTTTCCGCTACACTGACGTCAACGCTGCCGTTTTCACGGTTATACTTTATGGCGTTATCACAAAGGTTATAGATGATATCAGTAAGAATCTGCTTAACCCCTACATATTCCGTTTTCTTTCCCTCAACATTAACCGTAACGTGTTTTTTAGCTGCGTCAACTTTTAACCTTTCCGCAGTTTCACAGGTGAGGGCGTATAAATCCACCTTTTCCTTTTCGTAAAACCTGCTCTTTTCGTCCAGAGCTGAGAGCTTGATTATATCCCCTACAAGAGTAATAAGGTGCTTTGTTTCGTCATAAATAGACTTTGCAAAATCCTCCATATCCTCTTTCTTCATATCTCCGTCCTTCATAAGCTCCGCAAAGCCGTAAATTGAAGTAAGGGGAGTTTTAAGCTCATGGGAGACGTTTGCCGTAAATTCACGGCGCAGCTGCTCACGCTGAGCTTTTTCGGTTATATCCAGCAGCACAATAACCGCACCGATTATCTCTCCGTCACGGAAAACAGGGTTTGCAATAAGGCTGTACTGGCGTGAATGCTGAGTTATCTGGCACTCTGAATTGTTTCCCTTGAGAGCTGCATCAACGGCATCTATAACCTGAGTTGAACGGTATATTTTAAGAGCCGCCAGACTTGTTTCGTCGGTTATATCCAGCAGCTTTTCCGCTGCGGCGTTATAAGTAAGTATATCGGAATTGCTGTCAATTACCAAAAGACCCTCACGCATATTGTCCGTAATAAGCTTAAATTCCTTCTGCTTCTGCTTTGCTTCATGAAGCTGATTTTCTATAACCAGCTTCTGACGGTTTATTTTTGTAAGCAGGGGGGCCAATTCATCATAGGTCTTATTATTTTCGGGATTATCGAGGTCAAGGGCATTTATAGGCTTTAATATACTTTCCGAAAGCTTAATAGCAAGTATAGCGGAAAGAATAAGCGCTATAAGAACAACAATGCATATGGGACCTATGAGATCCGATATAATTGCAAAAATTGTGCTCTGGGGAGCAGAAAGCCTTAAAACCGAACCGTCGGAAAGCTTTATAGCGTAATAGATGTTCTTTTCCGTAAGGGTATCGGAGTAACGGCTGCTCATACCTGTTCCGTACAGGGAGGCCTCTTTGAACTCTTCACGGTCCGAATGGTTTTCCATATCCGCAGCATCCGCCTGGGAATCATAGATAACTTTTCCGTCGCTGCCGATTATCGTAATACGTCTGCTGCCAAAATTATAGTCGTTAATATTCTGGGTTCCGCCATTTTCAATAACACTTGCAAGTAACTCCGACTCCTCTTTAAGCTCCTGAGTAACCTGCTTTTCAAACTGATAAAAGAGAACGCCGGTACTCATAACAAGACTTATTATAAGCACCGAAAACGCTACGAGGCACGAGGAAAAAAATATTTTTTTATTCATTTTTTACACCGCCGATTTTATATCCTATTCCTTTTACTGTTTCAATAAGATTGCCGGCCTCACCTAATTTGCGGCGAAGCTTTGTAACATGTACGTCAACGGTGCGGTTTTCCCCGTCAAATTCATAGCCCCATATGCGGCTGTAAATTGCATCACGGCTTAAAACCACTCCGTCAGCTTCAATAAGAGCACATAAAAGCTCAAATTCTTTAAACGAAAGAACCACAGGTTCTCCGTTAACCTCAACAATATGCTTCTGAGGATTTACCCTTAAAGGTCCCACTACAAAATCCGGCGATTTTACCGGAACCTCTTTATAACGACGGAGCACCGCCTTTATCCTTGAAATAAGCTCCATCATTCCAAAGGGCTTTGCTATATAATCATCTGCGCCCATATCGAGACCCGTAACTTTATCGTATTCGCTGCCCTTTGCAGTAAGCATTATAACCGGTATATTCTTCGTCTGAGCACCGTAGCGAATCTTTTTTAGAATAGTAAGACCGTCCTCACCGGGAAGCATTATGTCAAGA
>CAUDRD010000079.1 GCA_958451705.1 uncultured Oscillospiraceae bacterium | reverse complement strand
GATACGGGAAAAGACTTTGCCGAAAACAGCGTAGATACAGTTTTAAAAGCTGAAATTAAAACCCTCGAACAATTTTCCGAAAGCGAACTTGAAATATTTCTTTCACTAAACAAAAAGTATGCCTCACTTCTGCGTAAAGAGTACGAGAAGAATATAACGTAAAATTTTAAAGGAACGAAAGGACAAACAATGAGAATTAAGTTATCCGACCATTTCACATACGGTAAATTATTAAGGTTTGTATTTCCGTCAATTATTATGATGGTATTCACTTCCATTTACAGCGTTGTAGACGGTCTTTTTGTCTCTAACTTCGCCGGAAAGACAGCTTTCGCAGCGGTAAACCTTATAATGCCCGTATTAATGGGCATGGGCACAGTGGGCTTTCTTATCGGAACCGGCGGCAGCGCCGTAGTTTCCAAGACGCTCGGAGAAGGCAAAAGAGACAAAGCAAACAGCTACTTTTCAATGCTCATTTATGTAACAATCGCATTAGGAGCCCTGCTTACCGTTATCGCTTTAATATTTATACGTCCCCTTTCGGAGCTTTTGGGAGCTTCCGGTCAAATGCTTGAGGACTGTGTGCTTTACGGAAGAATTTTAATCTCTTTTCAAACTTTCTTTATGCTCCAGTGCGCTTTCCAAAGCTTTTTGGTTGCCGCCGAAAAACCAAAACTCGGTCTATTTGTAACAGTTGCAGCAGGAATTACAAATATTATTTTAGACGCACTTTTTGTAGCCGTTTTTAAATGGGGAATTGCCGGAGCGGCGGCGGCAACGGTCATCAGCCAGATTGTAGGCGCCCTTGTGCCAATTATATATTTTGCGAGAAAAAATAACAGCCTTCTCCGCCTTACAAAGGCAAAGCTCAATATGCGAGTGCTGATTAAAGTCTGCGCTAACGGCTCCTCCGAGCTTATGACAAACCTTTCGGCTTCACTGGTAAATATTCTCTACAATTTTCAGCTTATGAAATTTGCCGGGGAAAACGGTGTTGCCGCTTACGGCGTAATTATGTATGTAAACTTCATTTTCTCCGCCGTATACTTCGGCTACGCTATCGGCAGCGCACCGGTAGTAAGCTTTAATTACGGAGCCGCTAACACCGACGAGCTTAAAAACCTATTCCGCAAAAGTCTTCTCGTGACAGGATTTTTCGGATTTTTAATGGTCGCTTTTTCTCAGCTTTTGGCCTCTCCTCTTGCCAGCTGGTTCGTAGGATATGATGCGGAGCTTTTTGAGCTTACCGCTCACGGATTCAGAGTATATGCAATTTCCTTTTTAATAAGCGGATTTAACGTGTTCAGTTCTGCTTTCTTTACGGCCCTAAATAACGGCGCTGTGTCTGCGGCAATTGCTTTCATGCGTACCCTTGTATTTCAGCTTATAGCAATACTTGTACTTCCCGTGCTTTTAGGCATTGACGGAATTTGGTTAGCCATTGTTGCGGCGGAACTTTTAGCTTTAATTGTAAGCATTATTTTCTTTATTGCAAAACGCAAAAAATATAAATATGCTTAAAATCGAACTTTTCCCTTTCTGAATAGATTTTAACCTGGTTTAATCGCAGACTACACACCCTGCTCAGCTGTAAATCGGCAGCAGAAAAAGTATAAAAAGATATAAGAAAATCACCGGATATGCAAAGGCAAAGTCCGGTGATTTTTATTTTGAACAAAACAGATTTTATTTTAAATTAGCCTAAAAGCTCAACAAGGCGTTTTGCGGCTTCCTTGGTATCCTCGGGACTGCCGAAGGTTGAGAAACGGAAATATCCCTCTCCGCAGGCTCCGAAGCCTTCGCCGGGAGTTCCGACCACCTGAATTTCATTTAGCAGATAGTCAAAGAACTGCCAGCTGTCCATGCCCTTGGGACATTTAAGCCAAATATAGGGGGCGTTTTTGCCGCCGCAGTACCAGATGCCTAATTTATCGAGAGCTTCCATGAGACATTTTCCGTTGTTTTTGTAGACCTTAATGTTTTCATGAATCTGCTTCATGCCCTCGTCGGTAAATACTGCCGCCGCTCCCTTTTGGATAATATAGGAAACGCCGTTTGTCTTTGTGGTGCGGTTTCTCACCCACATGCTGTTAAAGTTCATTCCGCCCCGCTCAAGGTCCTTAGGTATAACCGTATATCCGCAGCGTGTGCCTGTAAAGCCAGCTGTCTTTGACAGAGAGCAGATTTCGATTGCACAGGTTCTTGCCCCTTCAAGCTCAAAGATGCTGTGAGGAAGCTCCTCCTCTTCGATAAAGGCTTCATATGCAGCGTCAAAGAGAATAATTGAACCGTTCTTGTTTGCAAAATCTACCCACTTCTGAAGCTTCTCACGGTTAAATACAGCTCCCGTCGGGTTATTGGGAGAACAAAGGTAAATTATATCTGCCTTTGTATCATCGTCGGGAAGAGGCAAAAAGCCGTTTTCCCTGCCGGAAGCAAGGTGAATTATCTTTCTTCCCGCCATTACGTTGGCATCCACATAAGCGGGATATGCAGGCTCTATTACCAAAGCGGTGTTGCTCTGGTCAAACAGATCAAGTATATCACCCAGCTCGTCGCTGGCGCCGCTTGAAACAAACACCTCGTCTGCATCAAGCTTTACGCCTTTTTTGCCGTAATAAGCGGCAATGGCCTCTCTTAAAAACTCGGCTCCGCACTCGGGCATATAGCCGTGAAAGGAGTCAGCCTTTGACTGGTCATCAACGGCAGAATGAAGCGCCTCGATAACTGCGTCGCAAAGGGGAAGAGAAACGTCTCCTATTCCCATGCGGTACAGCTTTTTATCGGGATTCTTTTCAAGGTATGCCTTTGTCTTTTGAGCAATGTTATAAAACAGGTATGAATCCTGCAAATCACCGTAGCTTTTCTTTGGAACTGTCATACATTTACCTCTCCTTCATAAACTGTTTCAGCGGGACCTGTCATAATAACCGTGCCGTCCTTTTGAACTTCAATTTCCAAAGTTCCTCCGTCAAGAATAACGGATATTTTTTCCTCTTCGGGGCAGAAACTCTTGCTTACTGCCGCCGCTGCACTGGCACAGGCTCCGGTTCCGCAGGCCATAGTTACGCCGCTGCCTCTCTCCCAAACACGCATACGCAGAGTGTTTTTGCTGAGAACTTGGACAAATTCTACGTTGACTCCGCCGGGGAAAGCCTCGTGGTGCTCTATAACCGGTCCCAATGTGGTAAGAGGAGCTTTTTCGATATCCTCAACAAAAATTACCGCATGGGGATTGCCCACGGAGACGGGAGTGCAGGTAACCGCTTCGCCGTTTACATCTAAGATAAGTTCTGGACTGACCTCCACTTTACCCATATCTACAGAGGCTTTTTTTACCTTTCCGTTTTCCGTAAAAAGCTCCAATGTACGGATACCTGACAAGGTTTCAATTTTTAAATTGGTTTTATCGGTGTAACCTTTATCATAAACATATTTTCCCACACAGCGTATACCGTTGCCGCACATTTTGGCTTCGCTGCCGTCCGCATTGAAAATGCGCATTTTAAAATCTGCAATTTCGGAAGGCAGAATTAAAATAATTCCGTCTGAACCTGCTCCAAAATGACGGTCTGAGAGCTTTATTGAAAGTTCCTCAGGGTTTTTAGGCTCGCCGTAAATATATAAATAGTCGTTTCCCAGTCCCTGCATTTTTGTAAAGCGCATTTTTCATCCCCCTATTTTTATGCATCAATTGTGGAAATTCCCAGAGTGATTTCCTCCAGAACTTCCAAAAGTACCCTTACGGTATCAAGAGCCGTAAAGACTGTTACGTTATTCTGAACGGCACAGCTGCGAATTGCTCCGCCGTCGGTAATTTTGTTTTCCGAAAGCACATCTCGGGTATTTATAACGTAAGTTACATATCCCTGACGGATAGAATCGAGAATATCCGTTGAGCCTTCGCTGATTTTCTTTTTGATTCTTGTTTTTATGCCGTGTTCCTTTAAGAAATTGGCTGTTCCTTCGGTAGCCTCAATATTAAAGCCGAGGTTATAGAAACGTCTGATAAGAGGAAGCGCCTCTTCCTTATCGTCATCGGCTATTGTGGCAAATACGGTTCCGTAGTTCTGGATCTTTACTCCCGAAGCCTGAAGGGCTTTATAAAGGGCACGGGTAAGCTTGTTATCGTAGCCTATTGCTTCACCTGTTGACTTCATTTCCGGTGAAAGGTATGCGTCAAGGCCGCTGAGCTTTGAGAAAGAAAATGCCGGTGCCTTTACATACCATCTCTTCTTTTCGGCAGGATAAAGCTGTGTAAAGCCCTGCTCCTTAAGGCTATGGCCAAGTATTACGAGAGTTGCAATATCCGCAAGGGAGTAGCCCGTTGCCTTTGAAAGGAAGGGAACCGTTCTGGAAGAACGTGGGTTAACCTCAATAATATATACATCCTCGTTTTTATCAACGATAAACTGTATATTGTAAAGACCTACAATGCCTATTCCGAGGCCAAGCTTCTTAGTATAGTCAAGAATTGTATCCTTAACCTTCTGAGAGATGCTGAAAGACGGATAAACACTTATGGAGTCGCCGGAGTGAACGCCGGTACGCTCAACAAGCTCCATAATTCCGGGAACGAAAACGTCCTTTCCGTCGCAGATTGCGTCAACCTCGACCTCTTTACCCATTATATATTTATCAACAAGAACAGGTTTATCTACGTCGATTTCAACGGCAGTTTTAAGGTAGTGGCGAAGCTGATTTTCACTTGCAACTATCTGCATTGCACGTCCGCCTAAAACGAAGCTGGGTCTTACAAGGACCGGGAATCCGATTCTCTTGGCTGCGTTTACGCCGTCCTCAATATTGGTAACAGCCTGTCCCTTTGGCTGAGGTATATTAAGCTCAAGGAGAAGCTTTTCGAAAGCGTCTCTGTTTTCAGCCTTTTCGATTGCGTCACAGTCGGTGCCTATAATCTTTACCCCACGCTCCATAAGGGGCTGCGCAAGGTTAACGGCTGTCTGACCGCCCAAGGATGCTATAACTCCCACGGGATTTTCGAGGGCGATAATATTCATAACGTCCTCTGTGCAAAGAGGCTCAAAATAGAGCTTATCGGAGGTTGTGTAGTCTGTTGAAACCGTTTCGGGGTTATTGTTGATGATTATGGCCTCATAGCCTGCGTTTTTAATGGTCTTAACGGCGTGAACGGTTGAATAGTCGAACTCAACGCCCTGACCGATTCTGATAGGACCTGAACCTAAAACAACAACCTTTTTCTTTTCGGAAACAATGGACTCGTTTTCCTCTTCATAAGTTGAATAGAAATAAGGAATATAGCTTTCAAACTCGGAAGCGCAGGTATCTATCATCTTGTAGACCGGGAAAATACCCTTTTCTTTTCTGAAAGCAAAAATATCGGTTTCTTTCATATTCCAAAGATAAGCTATCTCTTTATCGGAGAAGCCCATTCTCTTTGCTTCGTAAAGGACAGATTCATCTGAGGGAGCTTTCTTTATCTTTTCCTCTTCGTCGGTTATGTTTTTAAGCTTTTTAAGGAAAAGCATATCTATTTTTGTAGCTTTTGCAATTTCCTCTTCCTTTATTCCCAGACGAAGAAGCTGTGCAATTGCATATATACGGTCGTCGGTGCCGAGCTTAATGTACTCTAAAAGCTCATCGGCAGTATATGAATCGAACTTTGCCATGTAAAGGTGGTAAACGCCGATTTCGAGAGAGCGTATTCCCTTTAAAAGACTCTCTTCTATTGTTCTGCCAACGCTCATTATTTCGCCGGTAGCCTTCATCTGAGTTCCCAGGCTGTTGTTGGCATCGGTAAATTTATCGAAGGGGAAACGGGGCATTTTTGTAACCACATAGTCGAGGGTTGGCTCGAAGGAAGCGGGAGTGTTTGCAAGCTGAATTTCGTCAAGAGTCATGCCCACGCTGATTTTTGCGGAAACACGGGCAATTGGGTATCCGCTGGCCTTTGAAGCAAGAGCCGATGAACGGGAAACACGGGGGTTTACCTCGATAAGATAATACTGGAAGGAATTGGGGTCAAGGGCAAACTGAACGTTGCATCCGCCCTGAATTTTAAGGGCTCTGATTATTTTAAGAGCGCTGTCACGAAGCATATGGTACTCTTTGTTTGTAAGAGTCTGAGAGGGGCAGACAACTATTGAGTCGCCGGTGTGAATACCTACCGGGTCAACGTTTTCCATATTACAGATTGTAATAGCTGTGTCGTTTGCGTCACGCATTACTTCGTATTCTATTTCTTTAAAGCCCTTTATGCTCTTTTCAACAAGCACCTGATGAACGGGAGAAAGTGAAAGAGCATTTTTCATGACAGTTCTGAACTCTTCTTCATTATCGGCAAAGCCGCCGCCTGTTCCGCCTAAAGTAAAGGCAGGACGGAGCACAACGGGATAACCTATTTTTTCGGCAGCTTCAAGTCCCTCTTCCATGGAGTTTGCTATCATTGAGGGAAGCACCGGTTCACCGAGGCTTTCACAAAGCTCCTTGAAAAGCTCTCTGTCCTCAGCCTGTTCAATACTGTTTACATCGGTGCCAAGAAGCTCAACGCCGCACTCTTTTAAAACGCCCTTCTTTTCAAGCTGAACGGCAAGGTTAAGTCCCGTCTGTCCGCCTATGCCGGGGACAATTGCATCGGGTCGCTCATAGCGGAGTATTCTCGCAACGTATTCGAGAGTAAGGGGCTCCATATATACCTTATCAGCAATGGAGGTATCCGTCATAATGGTGGCGGGGTTAGAGTTGCACAAAACAACCTCGTATCCCTCTTCTTTAAGGGCAAGACAAGCCTGAGTACCTGCATAGTCAAACTCAGCAGCCTGTCCTATAACAATAGGTCCTGAACCTATAACAAGTATCTTTTTAAGGTCGGTTCTTTTAGGCATTCTCTTTCGCCTCCTTCATCATGTTTATAAAGCGGTCAAACAGATACGCACTGTCCTGAGGTCCCGGCGCACTTTCCGGGTGGTACTGAACGCTGTATATTCTGTCCTCTTTGCACTCAACACCCTCAACGG
>CAUDRD010000078.1 GCA_958451705.1 uncultured Oscillospiraceae bacterium | reverse complement strand
GCGTTTTTGCCTACTTTTGTCGCTATGGACAAAAGTAGGTGCACCGCCGCAGCATGAGCGGCGCAGGTTGAACCTGCACCCATTCCGCACACTTAGATACGGCGCACAAAAGTATAAGTGCCTGCGTTAAAACTTTCTCGTTTATAGGAGTACAGGTAAGAAAAGAAATCTACTAAATATTTTTTCTATTGCTTTTACCTAACTTGCGCACCAACCGTCGGAGGTCAATAAATAAAATTTTCCTAATTAGATTAAACCTATATAAAAAAGCACCGCCTAAGCGGTGCTTTAAATTTTGTGCATTAATGGAGCTTAATGCCTGCTTCAGTGAAAATTCTTCTCGCTCTTTCAACCTCTTCCGCTGCCGGAGAAGCTACTCCCTTGAGAGAATAACTCAGGTTAAGCTGTTCCCACTTAAACTCTCCCATTTTGTGGAAGGGCAGAAGTTCAACACATTCAATGCATTTATAATCCTTTAAAAAGTCTGCAAGCTTTCTAAGCTCCGGCTCCATAAGGGTGAATCCGGGAAGCAGTACATGGCGTATCCAAACTCTCTGCCCGTTATCTTCGAGGAAACGAAGCACTTTAAGAGCGTTTTCATTACTCTGTCCGGTAATGGCAGTACACATAGCGCTGTCTATTGCCTTAATGTCGAGCATTACCACTTCCGCTTCAAGAAGAGCTGTCTTTGCCTTTTCAAGAGGAAAGTATCCGCAGGTATCAAGAGCAGTTCCGAAACCCTCCTCTTTAAGTCTTAAAATGGCTTCGGTGACAAACTCATGCTGGAGAAGAGGCTCTCCGCCGGAGAAGGTCACTCCTCCGGTACGGATAAAATTTCTGTACTGCTTTACATCATTGACCAGCTCGTCAACTGTCATAGTGTAGCTGTAAGAGCCGGGAAGCCAGGTGTCGGGATTATGGCAGTATCTGCATCTTAAGGCGCAGCCCTGCATAAATGCAACATAGCGTATTCCCGGACCGTCAACAGTGCCAAATGTCTCTTTTGAATGAAATTTTCCTATTAGCTCTTTGCCCATAAATAACCCTGCCTGTGTATTTTTTATTAGAAGCGGGTGTGGAAAGTACGGTTAATAACGTCAAGCTGCTGCTCTCTTGTAAGCTTTACGAAGTTTACAGCGTAGCCTGAAACTCTGACTGTAAGCTGAGGATAAAGCTCCGGATGATCCATAGCGTCAAGAAGAACTTCACGGTTGAGAACGTTGACGTTAATGTGATGTCCTGTCTCGTCGAAGTATCCGTCAAGAAGCTTTGAGAGGTTTACTATTTTTTCGTCCTCGGTCTTACCAAGCGCTGCGGGAACAATTGAGAATGTGTAGGAAATACCGTCCTCAGCTGAGTCGTAGGGAAGCTTTGCAACGGACATCATTGAAGCTATGCATCCGTTTTTATCTCTCTTGTGCATGGGGTTAGCACCGGGAGCAAAAGGCTCACCTGCACGACGTCCGTCAGGAGTATTACCAGTCTTCTTACCGTAAACAACGTTTGATGTAATTGTAAGAATTGAAAGAGTGGGTTTTGAATGACGGTATGTGTGGTGCTGTGCAAGTTTAGCCATAAACTTTTCAACAACTTCACAAGCAATCTCGTCAACTCTGGGATCGTTGTTGCCGAATGCGGGATAGTCACCTTCGATTTCGTAGTCAACAACAAGTCCGTCCTCGTTGCGGATAGGCTTAACCTTTGCGTACTTGATAGCTGAAAGGCTGTCAACAACAACGCTGAAACCTGCAATACCGCAAGCAGAGGTTCTTACTATATCCTCATCATGAAGAGCCATCTCAAGCTTTTCATAAGCGTATTTATCGTGCATATAGTGGATAATGTTAAGGGTGTTGATGTAGAGGCCGGCAAGCCAGTCGCACATTTTGTCGTACTTTTCGTAAACTTTATCGTAATCAAGATACTCGTCTGTGATGGGCTCGAAAGCGGGAGCAATCTGTTCTCCGCTCTTCTCGTCCTTACCGCCGTTTATAGCGTAAAGAAGAGCCTTTGCAAGATTTGCTCTTGCTCCAAAGAACTGCATCTGCTTACCGATTCTCATTGCGCTTACGCAGCAGGCAATGCCGTAGTCGTCGCCAAACTTTGCACGCATAAGGTCATCGTTCTCGTACTGAATTGAAGAAGTTTCAATTGAAATCTTTGAGCAGAAATTCTTAAAGCCTTCGGGAAGCTTTGAGCTCCAGAGGATTGTCATGTTGGGCTCGGGAGCAGGTCCGAGGTTTACGAGAGTGTGGAGGAAACGGAAGGAGTTCTTTGTTACAAGAGGACGTCCGTCAAGGCCGATACCACCGATTGACTCTGTAACCCATGTGGGGTCTCCGGAGAAAAGCTCATCGTAAGCGGGAGTTCTCAGGAAACGAACCATACGAAGCTTCATAACAAAGGAGTCAACAATCTCCTGAATTTCACTCTCAGTGTACTTGCCGCTCTTAAGGTCGCGCTCTGCGTAGATATCGAGGAATGTGGAAACACGGCCGAGGCTCATTGCTGCGCCGTTCTGCTCCTTAACAGCTCCCAGGTATCCGAAGTATACCCACTGAACAGCCTCTTTGAAATCTGTTGCGGGCTTGCTTATGTCATAGCCGTATTTTTCAGCCATAACTTTAAGTTCCTCAAGAGCTCTTATCTGATCGGAAATCTCTTCGAGAGTTCTGATTTCTTCACCATGAAGTCTTTCACGGTTTGCAATCTCGTTTTTAGCCTCTTTCTTCTGCTCAATAAGGAAGTCAACGCCGTAAAGAGCTACACGGCGGTAGTCACCGATAATTCTTCCTCTGCCGTATGCATCGGGAAGACCTGTGATAATACCTGTGTGACGTGCTTTTCTCATTTCATCTGAATAGCAGTCAAAAACGCCGTCGTTATGAGTCTTTCTGTAACGGAAGATCTCTTCAACTCTGGGATCCATTTCACGGTTATATGCCTTGAGAGAGGAACGAACCATGCGGATTCCGCCGAAGGGGATGATAGCTCTCTTAAGAGGAGCATCTGTCTGAAGACCTACAATGTCCTCAAGGTCCTTGTCGATATATCCGGGCTCATGGGCGGAAATTGTTGAAATTGTATGCTCGTCGATATCGAGAACTCCGCCGGCCTGTCTTTCAGCCTCCATGAGCTTCTTTACCTTATCAAAAAGCTTAAGTGTTTTTTCCGTTGCGGGGGCAAGGAAATCACCGTCACCGTAATAAGGGGTGTAGTTTTCAATGATGAAATCTCTTACGTTAATTTTGTTTTCCATTTTTATCCCTTCCTTTCAAATAACCGCACCTTAGTTTATTGGCGCCGTTTGTGCGGAAAACTGCGCCGGTATAAATCGTCTTAGTGACGAAATTTATTGTACTGTGGAATAGACACTATATCTTGTATACAAGTCTTTCCATAAGTATTATAACAGCTTTTTCGACAGTTTTAAGAGTAAAAAGAAACTTTGTATCAGTGAATAAAAAACCTTTCATGTCAACCGTTTTTATAATGTTTTTTCACAAACCTTTTACTATGACATTTGCAAATTATAATTTTTAAAAAGAATAATTATAAACATCCGTATAAGTTTACGTTGATTTTGATACAAATTCTTTACAAAATCGACAAAAAGTGTTACAATTCACTAATAAAATATTACATAAAATAAAAAAAGGAGAGATCAAAATAAATATGGCTAAAAAGTATTTAGAACGAGCTTCCAGCCCTGAATCTTTGGGAATTTCGTCGGAATCAATCCTAAATTTTATAGAGGACTGTGAAAAGAGCAAAGTTGAGCTTCACTCCTTTATGATACTTCGCCACGGCAAAGTAGCGGCCGAGGCCTGGTGGAAACCCTTTAACAGCGAAACGGCACACACAATGTATTCGCACAGCAAGAGCATCGCCTCACTGGCAATAGGTTTTGCAATATCCGAAGGGCTCATTTCTCTCAGCACAAAAGTTTATCCTCTTTTTGAAGATAAACTTCCCAGAGTCATCCCCAGAGAAGCTATGGAACTTAATATCCGCCATCTTTTGACCATGACCAGCGGAAAGCTTATGAATCCCGCAGTGAATACGGAAAAGATGGACTGGATTAAAAACTTTTTATCAGCGCCCTTTGCATGGAAACCGGGTACAAAATTCGTCTATACAAACGAAAACTCATATATGCTCTGTGCCATTATTAACAAAGTCACAGGCATGAGCGTCACCGATTACCTTATGCCGAGGCTTTTTGAGCCACTTGGAATAGATCGTCCTTTCTGGGAAGCCGACCAAAACGGCATTGAAGCCGGAGGCTGGGGCTTGCAGCTGAAAACTGAGGATCAGGCCAAAATAATACAGTGCTGCCTTCAAAACGGAATATGGGAGGGAAAGCAGGTAATACCTGCCGACTATCTCCAGCAGGCTACCTCATATCAGGTGGATAACGCTCCCGGAAAGCCCGACAACAGAGTTGGATACGGCTTCCAGTTCTGGATGAACAGGCTGCCAAACTCTTACCGCTGCGACGGTTTGTTTTCTCAGTTTTCAATTGCCATGAAGGACTATGACTGCTGCATTGTCACAAACGCCGGAGCTCCAGACGAGCAGGAAACCTTAAACGCAATCTGGCGACATTTTCCTCGAGGCTTTACTGATGAACCCATGCCGGAAAACCCGGAAGCTCTTAAAAAATTAAAGGAAAAAATATCATCTCTCAGTATGCCCCTTATGGAGGTTATGCCGAGAAATCCACAGGCTGAGGAAAGGCTACGTGGAAAATCAATACATACGAGAGATACGGGATTTGCAAGTATTCTTGCGGCACCGGCTGCATTTATGCTGTCCAAAAAGCCGGGAAATATAGACAATATACGTTTTGAATTTTCACTCAGCAGCGCATTCATGACCTTTAAAGAGAAAAACAGCCCCGAAAATACTATTGAGATAGGCCTTGACGGAAAGGTGAGAATGAGCAAAATTCAGCTTGCCGACCTGCACCTTGATATAGCTGCACAGGGAGCTTGGAGAAGCGACGACAGCTTTGAAGTATGGATAAGACCTTTACAGATGACCCAGATAAGAAAAATGAGGTTCGTTTTCGGAGAAAGAGGAGCCGTCATCATCCATTCACGGGCTGAGCAGCCCCTTTATGACCTTGCGGTATTCTGGATGGGATTTATCGGCCTTCATGTTACAAGTCCCCTTAAAGCCGCAGCTAAAGGAGTTGTCTCCTCTGCCCTGCCGGTTATCGACCCTGATATTTTCGGCTTGCTCAGACCTGCTAAATAAACTATCATAAAACGCAAATAAGGAGCCCTCATTAAAATGAGAGCTCCTATACTTTTATATGAAATTTTATTTCTGTGACTGTGTAGCCATAGCTGCGTCAAGCTCTGCCTGAAGTCTTGCCTCTTTTTCCTCACGGAACTTTGCAATTTTTGCTTCGTTCTCTTTTTCGTCAAATTTGTAGAAGAACATGGGGATAGCCTGAAGCACAAGACCGATAGCTCCCATTACTGTAAGCATAAAGAAAATTGCGTTAAGAGCAGGCTCATACTGAAGCACTTCGCTTCTCTGAAGAGTCTGACCAACCTGTGCAAGCTCTTCCTTCTTAGTTGCAAGAAGCTGAAGATTTTCGTATCCGAAGGCGTTAACTATTGCCATGATTATAAGGTTAAATCCGGCAATACCGAATTTGTTAACAAGACTCTTAAAGGAGAAAACCGCACCTTCAAGACGCTCTCCTGACTCCATTTCGATAGTGTCAACAGTATCGGAGAAAATAGCCGTTATAAGCACAAGGCTCATACCTACCGGGAAGTTTGTGAAGAAACGGAGAATTGCATACACTGCAAATCCGGCTCTTGCTACTGCAAGATCTGCGCTGGTGTAAGGTACAACATACATGCAGATAAGGAAAACAAGCACATCTGCCGCTGCAAAAATAAGGCTCATTCTTATCCAAAGGGTTTTCTTGTCCATTCTTTTAAGGAGCGGCGGAACTATTGCCATTGAAAGCATATAAGAAATACCGCTTGAAATGCTCAGAACCGGGAAAAGAATACCCTCTTCCGAAAGCGGGATTGAGAATCCGAGTGTTGATTTCATCCAAGCCTCAATTGCCGGGAAATCGAAAATTCCGTAGCAGTTCCACTTAGCAAAATACATAAGGAACATTGCGCCGATGTTTGTTATTGCAGAGAAAAATGCAGTAACAATAAGAACGGTCATATTCTTATTTTTGAAGATCATCTTAAGGGTTTTGGTATACTTTACTTTCTGTGGCTTTATGTAAACCTTTTCTCTTATACCGAAGAAAGAGGCAATCATGGGAACGCCGGCAAGTACTGCGAAAACAATGGCCGCAACAAAATATCCCTGGCGCTCATCTTTGAAAGCATAAACAATGGGGAAAAATACAATTGAGGGAAGCACTGTTCCAATTGAACCGATAATATTACTCCATGAAATAGCTTTAACTCTCAGCTCACTCTGAGGGAAAACAAGGGGAGTAAGTCCCTGATAAGGAATGTCAACAGCGGTATTGAATGTGTAGAAAATAAGGTAGGCAATAACGGCGTACCAGAAGTTACCTACAGATATTGCTCCGCTTTGCTCTCTTATAACATGGAAATCCTTGCCGATAGTGGCAATTGTCTCTTCGAGGTTTATCTGGGAAATGGTAAATGTACCGAATCTGTCGCCAAAATCAACTGGTGCAAACAGAAGCACAAGGGAAACGCACAGTGGAATAGACATGCTGATAACCCAGGGACGGCATTTACCCCATTTTGTTCTGGTTCTGTCAACAAGCATACCCATCATTGGGTCATTGATTGCATCCCATACTTTTGTAAGAGCCAAAATAAGTCCCGTTGCAACGAGTCCTAGTCCTAAAACGTCGGAGAAATAAACGTTAAGGGCACCGCCTATAACGTTTGTAAACGTAAGCAATCCAAAGGGAAGAAGGGAAAACGCTAAAATCTCTCTGGTGGTGGCACTTTTCAGGTTGTTTAATACATTTTTTCTTGACTTTTTAACCTTTTCCAAATCTGACATCCTTTCTTTCTTAGTCACACGAGG
>CAUDRD010000077.1 GCA_958451705.1 uncultured Oscillospiraceae bacterium | reverse complement strand
GCCGTGCATATCGGCTATTGATTCAAGTAAATTATAATCTGTCTTATTCATATTTTATTTCCCCGTCCCCCTGAACTCGCAGGCACTGCCAAACTGTCCCATAAGGTTGGGGAATACCTCCTCTCTCGGACCGATGGTCTTGATTTTTCCGCCTGCCACAACTGCAATATCGTCGGCAAGCTGCATTATTCTCTCCTGATGGGAAATAAGCACTACGCTTTCGCTGCGTACTTTTTTCATTGCACGGAAGCTGTCTACAAGCATTGTAAAGCTCCAAAGGTCAATGCCCGCCTCAGGCTCGTCATATATTGCAACCTTTAAATCTCTCGCCATAATTGTGGCAATCTCTATTCTCTTAACCTCTCCTCCCGAAAGAGAAGCATCCACCTCTCGGTTAAGGTAGTCCTTTGAGCAAAGTCCTACATTGGTAAGGTATGCACAGCACTCATCCTCGGGGAGCTCGCTGCCATGGGCAAGGCTTAAAAGCCTGCGTACAGTAAGTCCTTTGAATCTCGGAGGCTGCTGAAAAGCATAGCCTATACCTCTTTTTGCTCTCTCCGTCACAGAAAGGTCTGTTATGTCCTCTCCGTCAAGAAGAATCCGTCCCGATGTGGGTTTTTCTATACCCATTATAAGCCTTGCAAGAGTGGATTTACCTCCTCCGTTGGGACCCGTTATAACAAGGGTCTTTTTATCCTCAACGGTAAGGCTTATATCGTCAATTATCTCCGTCTCGGCGTTTTTTTCGCCTACCCGGAAAGAAATGTTTTTTAATTCCAGCATATTATACTCCTTTACTTTTCAGTATATGTATATAAACCTCTCGGAAAACTGCGCCGGCAGAACCTGCAGCCGCAAAGGTACACAGCGGTTAATTTATTCCGAAAGGATAACCGGCTTTTATTATTAGGTTTTTTTTACTTTTTTATCCTTCAAACAGCTTTTTAAGCTTTCTTCCGGCGCTGCCCACGGTAAGAGCCATTACCTCATCGCCGGAAATAACCGGGGTATTTCCTCGGGGAATAAGCATATCCCTTCCCCTCATTATGGAAATTATAACGCAGTTTTCCGGCAAATCCAAATCTCTCAGGTATATTCCCGAAAGTCTCCAGTTTTCAGGCACTGAAAACTCGCTTACAACTGCATCGCCTTCATTGACGTTAGTTATAAACTTAACCTCAGCTCCGCCGACCTCATGTTCAATAAGTCCGGCGATAATCTGAGTTGAGCTGACTGCTATATCTACTCCAAGGGTTTTAAGCACCTCGGTGTTTTTAGGATTATTTGAGCGTGCAAAAGCCTTTTTTACTCCGAATTTCTTTTTGGCAATTTCGCAGGCGATAAGGTTATCCTGATCCTTACCGGTTACAGCTATAACAACATCGCATCCATCACCGATTCCCTGCCCGAGAGTTTCGACGCTTGTGCCGTCGCCCCAAATTACGGGAACATCAAGATTGTCGGCGGCGTAAGCGCACGCTTCCTTGCTGTTATCTATAAGCCTTATTTGATAATCGCTTTCAAGCAATATTTTTGTAAGGTAATATCCGAGTTTTCCTCCGCCGATTACAAGAACTTTCATTTAAATTTACCTCCCGGAATTTCAGAACTTTACCAGTATCACTTTGTCGCCGTGCTGTATTTTAAGCTCGGGAGCGTTTGCCGGCAGAATTTCTCCGCCATCTCTTTTTATTGCGAAAACCATTTCGTTTTCCATAAGCTCCAGTTCTTCCGGCTTCTTGCCGTAATCGCCTTTGTCAGTTTCCAATATTTCAAAGGAATAGCTTTTTCCGAAAATCTCGGCTGACATCTCCTCCTCGTCGGAGGTTATTGCGTCGTATATATGGCTTACTTCGTAACTGGTAGAGCATATTGTCTCAAAGCCCATACCTTTGAATACCTCTTCCTTTGCCGGGTCGAGAATTCTTGTATATATTTTGCCTATGTTGAATTCCTTCTTTAAAAGCTGTGCCGCCATTATGTTCGAATTATCCTCAGGTGATAAAATAACCGCAGCGTCGGCGTTATCCGCTCCTATACTCAGAAGAGTCTCAAGGTCAAAAACCTCTCCGGCAGCTGACATTCCGGAAAAATCATCGCCTAATAAATCCAACCTTGATGGAGAGTGATCCACAACGGACACATCGTGTCCTTTTGAATCCAGCAGTTTTGCCAGACGAACTCCGGCTTTTCCGCAGCCCAAAACAAGAATATTCATCATTTTCCTCCCTAAGCTCTATGAGCTTAAACATAGTTTACCACATTTTTGAAAATTTATAAATAGTAAAAGTTATCATTATCAATAATTTTTTTATTTAAATTTTTCCAAGGCTGCACACTATCCCTGCCGGGGTTATATCTACAAACCCGTATTCCCCCATAGAGGCAGTTCCCGGATTCATAATATAAACGCCGTTCCTGTAATCGGTAACAGGACGGTGGGTGTGCCCATATAATATTATATCCGCCCCTTTTGAAACTCCCGTTTCAAAAAGCAGATCGTCGCCGTACTTTACTTTTTCAAGATAGCCATGAGTACAGTATACTCTTTTCCCTGCAAAAAACTCCAAACGTGTTTCAGGATTCTGTGAGTAGAGATCACAGTTGCCGCAGACACACAAAAATTTCTTTTGGGGAAAACTTTCAGCTATCGAGTCAATATCACGTTCTCCGTCACCGAGAAAAATAACCGTATCTGCCTCATCATGAGTCATGATAATATCACGGACTTTTCCTGCACGTCCATGCGAATCAGAAATGACAAGCAATCTCATTCATATTTCCTCCATTTTGTCATAGGTATATTATATATGTCATAGGTGGTGATTGCAATGACAGAACAAAATTTTGACCAGGAAAAACTTAAACAGGTTATCGGGTCTTTCGGTAAGGGACTTAATGCATCGGCTCTTGCAAACGCCGCAGCAAAGGGAAACTTAAACGACTTTGTTGAGAAAAATCTGAAACCCGAAGAGAAGGCTCAAATCGAAAGAGTTCTCAGCGATAAAAACGCCATGAAACAGCTTTTGGCTTCCCCTCAGGCACAGCGGATAATGAAAATGCTTAATAAGGAGAAATAAGAATGGATGCAGGAAACATAAACGAGATATTGTCATCTCTCACAAGCGAGGACATCGCCTCTCTTCAGGCAATGGCTTCTTCAATATTCGGACAAAAAGGCAATGACGGCGACGGAGAACAAAAAGAAAAACAAAACCGCAGGGAAGAGCACCGTCAGACTCCGGCACAGGATAATATTTTAGGCGGTATGGATATTGACCCTAAGACAATGGCGGCCATTGCGTCGGTTATGGGTAAGCTCGGTCAAAGCCGTGACGACGAAAGAACTCGTTTTATTTCCGCACTGAAGCCTTTATTAAGCGAAAAGCGGCGGCACAGAGCCGACGAAGCAATAAAAATCATGCAGCTTTTTGAAATTTTACCGCTTTTAAAAGACAGCGGGATTTTTTGAGGTGAGGTGCGGTGAGCGATTACAGGTACGGCGACGTTATAAGTATGCAGGAGGCGGCAATAAGGCGGGTAAACGAAATGCAGCGCAGAGCCCGTGAAGCGGCGAGGCTTGCTAACGAGGAGCTTGCCGGCGGAAAGGCGAATATTCAGAGAAGCGATAAAAAGAGTACTTTTCAGCCTACCGAATATTCCAGCAGACCGGCAGGTCACACAAATTTGCCCGTTGATTACCTTCACGGCGGAGGATATCCCAGCGGGTATTCCGTAGGATATTCGGCTCAAAACAGCGAAAAAAGTTTCGGCAATAGCCATTCTGATTCTAAAGAAAAAGAAGCTGAAACTTTCCACAATTCTTCCTCTAATGGTGGAAATAATCACACCGAGCCACAAAGAGCACAAAATACACAGCAAAAGAACTCAAACGGAAAAAATGCACAAGCGGAAAAGAATAATAAGCCTTCCGCCGGGGGAAATAAAAAGGCAAATAATAATTCATGGGCTCAAACGGCTGTGAACCGTCAGCAAAAGCAGACTGTGCAAAATCCGCCTCATAGGGATGGAGGAATGGCCCAGCGGCAAATGCCTCCCCATAACGTTCAGAGAAATAATCAGAATAATTTCTCTTTCGGAGATAAGGGAATTTTTTCGGCTTTAGGCGGCGTCATAGGCAATATGGATAACGATACTATCTTGCTTTTAGGGCTTTTGTACATACTCTGGCGTGACGGAGCCGATTATGGTTTACTTTTTGCACTTTTCTATATTTTAATGTAATGTGTATGTTTTCCTAGAAAAGATAAATTAAAAACCTGCGTTTAGACATTAATCTAATCGCAGGTTTTACTTTTTTGAATCTACAGTTTTTAACTTTCTTCCTATAATTAAAAGTTTCCGCCGTTCCAGCCCCAATCCTTACAAGCGGTGTAGGTTATATATATGCTGTCTCCGGAAGCTCCAGTTTGAGAAGAAAGTATTTCCGTCATCTCTTTTGTCATGGTATCGGCAATACTTGGGGTTATATCATTTGCAAAAATTTTAACCTCTGCGTAAACTATAGTTCCGCTGTTTCTGCCCCTGAACCACATAGGCACATTTTTCTCAATTGCCACCATAAGCCAGCTTTCACTTTTTCCCGGAAAAACAGTAATGGCATCTCCAAGCTCCCTTTTAATGTTTTCCATTGTTTCCTCGGTAAGGTCTGCGTTTGTCTTTACGTTTATAAACGGCATGAAATTCACTCCTTTTATTTTTACTTCGCTGTTAAAGGCGAAGAATATTTTATTTTTATCCATTTAGTAGACACAGGGACAAAATGTAGCTTTATCTCTTTCCCTCTGCCAAAGCTTTGCTTATCTTTTCAGTGTATTTTTTCTTTTTGGAAATAAATTTACTCTGGGAAAGTTTCTTTTCCTTATAGGGATTTTCGTGCCCTATAAACTCCTTATAAAACCTGTGGGTATACCCGCTCTTTTTCCTTACATATTTATAAATGTATGGCAGCGGAGTTTCCCCGTATGTTCCGATGTCGATTCCGAAAAGAGCTTTCAAAACCTGAGCTGCGATTATATAATTTCCCTCTTCTCCCTGATGGATTCCGTCGCCTGTTTTAAAATCAGGCTTTGTCTTTCTTTTTAAAAGAAGGTAATCTTTAACGGCGCTGTGGGTATCTATAACCTTATCCCCTAATCCGCAGGATAATATCCATTTACTGTATTCTTTCATAACCTTATCGTAATCCGCCCAAACGCTGCCAAAGTCTACTTCCTCATCACAGGACAGGCCACCCCTAAAGGATACAGGGTCAAAAGGAGTGGGAGTCATAAGAGCAACTTTAAATCCGCTTTTGTGAAGCTTTTCCGCAACTTCCCCTATACCTTTTTTATAAAGGTCAAAACGCTCCTGAGAAAAAGGCTGATAAATTCCGTCGTTCTGTCCGTACATGACCGTCGCCCATTCACCCTCTATAAGTTCGGTGATCCTGTCAATACGGTTGAGCACACTTGGTCTCGGAAAGGGATGACCCTTTTCCGTTACACCGCTTACGTTTTCGCTGGAAACCCCCAAGTTTATAAAATCGTAATCCAAAATGCCGCTTGCTATTGCAAAAGCTTCTACAATTGCGGGATATGTTCCGCCATCTGTAATACTGTCGCCTATAAAAACAATGTTTTTCATTTTATATACTCCAAAACTTTTATTTTTAATGGAATCTTCTAATTAAAAGCTTTATTAGCTGTATTTTATCACATTTATTTTCCTTCTTGAATACCCTAAATTTAATTGACATGGCTTATACTTTGATATTATAATGCAATTGTTAGATTAGGCTAACAATTTCGCATTTTGATTTTCAAGGAGTTTATTTATATGAAACAGGCTTTATTATACGCCGCCATGGGAACTTTCTTTACCTTTGCCATGACAGCTTTAGGTTCAGCGGTGGTGTTCTTTTTCAGAAAAGAGATAAATCAGAAAATTCAGCGAATTTTTCTCGGCTTTGCCGCAGGAGTTATGACAGCGGCTTCCGTTTGGAGCCTGCTTATCCCCGCTATTGAAGAAACGGAAAAAATGGGAAAAATAGGCTGGATTCCCGCTGTGGGAGGATTTTTTCTTGGAGTGTTCTTCCTTATGGCTATGAACGCCCTTTTGCCCCACCTTCATTTAGGTGACGGCAAGGTGGAGGGACTCAGTTCTTCCTTTAAACGCACAACTTTGCTGGTTTTAGCGGTGACCCTTCACAATATCCCCGAGGGAATGGCGGTGGGTCTTGCCTTTGCCCTTGCAGCTCAGCACGGCAGTGACCTTTCGTTCTTTACCTCCGCAATGGTACTGGCTTTGGGAATGGGCATACAGAATTTTCCCGAAGGTGCAGCAATTTCTCTGCCTTTGCGCCGTGAGGGAGTTCCGGCGGGAAAAGCTTTTATATACGGCAGTCTTTCGGGACTTGTGGAACCGATTTTCGGAGTTCTTGTAGTGCTCATGTTCTCATTTATCCAGCCCTTTATGCCCTGGATGCTCGCCTTTGCCGCAGGAGCCATGATGTTCGTAGTTGTAGAGGAGCTAATACCGGAAGCCCATCTGGGAGAGCACTCAAACTCCGGTACACTGGGAGTTATGGTCGGCTTTGCATTGATGATGGTGCTGGATGTAGCGCTGGGATAATAACTGAATTATAAATATCTACTTTAATGAGCGGGAATACGTCTGTTATTCGCGTTTTTATTTTTTTATAATTTTGCATGAAAACAAATACTTCTTCTTTCGATAATAGATTCATCCTCTTTTGTTAAAATGCGACATATTTCTTGACAAAAATCACCGCTTATTATAGCATTATAGGTATGAAAAAGACAATTGGAATAGTAGCCCATGTTGATGCGGGTAAAACAAGTTTATCAGAACAGATACTCTATCTCGGCGGAGCTATACGCACCGTAGGACGGGTAGACAAAAAAAGCTCCTTTCTCGATTTTAACGAAATCGAAAAAGAAAGGGGCATAACGGTGTTTTCGGAAAGCGCATCCTTTACCTTAGGAGAAAACACCTTTTATCTTCTCGACACTCCCGGCCATGTGGACTTTGCGGCAGAGACCGAGAGAGCCATTAAAGCCATTGATTTTGCGGTTTTGGCGGTCAGCGCCGTTGAGGGAGTACAGAGTCACACCGTTA
>CAUDRD010000076.1 GCA_958451705.1 uncultured Oscillospiraceae bacterium | reverse complement strand
TGCATTTGTATTTTCCCTTGACCATGAGGGTGCTCTTCCCGCTAAGGCACAGGTAACCCTCAAAACTTCTCTCCCAGACGGAGAGTATTCACTTTATCGCTTTGACAGCGGAAAGGCTGTGCTTGTCTCCGGCGCAGTCTGCGAAAATTCAGCGCTCACTTTCACCGCAGAAGAGTCAGGAATTTATTTTGTTCTTCCCGCAAAGGATTCCACTCCCGGAAGTCTGGGTGACAGTGTAATTTCTCTCGGAGCCCTTGGTACAGCTTCACTTCTTGCCGTACTTCTTTTAGGCAAGCGTAAAAAGCGCTGAGTAATTCCCTGTTTTAGCTATGGGTCGGGCAGTGTTTAACTGTCCGGCCCCATTAAAAAGAAAGGATGGGGCGTTGTCCCTGAAAGATAAAATGAAAAAGACTGCCTCACTTACTTTATCTCTGCTATTTTTAATAGCAATAATTTTTTCCGGATGCAAAATCGAATTTCCAGAGGATATTCCCACCGATAATATCGGTGTTTCAGATACTGAAATTGAAAACAATATAACCGACAATTCCGAACAAACAGAAAAAGATACTTCTGCTTTAGAAAAAACATCTAATCAAGAAAAAGAATCCTCTTCGCAGCAACCCTCTTCTCAGAAGGAGACCGAAACTACTCAGGAAAGGCCGGCTCCCGTTGACAGTGATGAGCCTGCCGATAAAACAAAAGTTAACTACTGCACACTTTCCGTTGACTGCTTAACAATTCTCGACAACATGGATAAATTTAATAGGGATAAACTCTCCGTGCTCCCAAAAGACGGAGTTATATATAAAGAGCGAAAAGTAATTTTTTATGAGGGCGAAACGGTTTTTGACGTACTAAACCGTGAAATGAAGAAAAACAGAATACATATGGAGTTTGAGAAAACCCCAATGTATAACAGCAATTACGTTGAGGGTATAGGAAATATCTATGAGTTTGACTGCGGAGAGCTTTCCGGATGGACTTACAGCGTAAACGGTTGGTTTCCTAACTACGGCTGCAGCAGATATAAGCTCAAGGACGGCGACAAAATACAATGGCGTTACACCTGCGACCTTGGCCGTGACGTAGGTGACCAGTGGTTTGAGGAAAATAACCAATGAATACTCCCTTTGCTTCACTTCACCCTACAGTGCTGTTTCTGTTTTTCCTTTTCGCCGCCGGATTTTCAATGTTTTTAATGCACCCGATTTTTCTTGTAATCTCATTTATCTGCGCTTTCAGCTACTCGGTGTATCTTAAAGGGAAAAAAGCATTTAAATCTCTGGTTTTACTTTTACCCCTTGTAATTTTCGCCGCTGTAATAAACGCTGCTTTTAACCATCAGGGAATTACAATTCTTGTTTACATAAACGACAATCCCATAACATTGGAGTCACTCATTTATTCCCTTGCCGCAGCCCTTATGCTTTTAGGGGTGCTTTTGTGGTTTTCCTGCCTTAACGAGGTTATGACCTCCGATAAATTAATGTGCGTGTTCGGAAAAATATCACCGTCCATTGCCCTTTTGTTTTCAATGACTTTAAGATTTGTGCCGAGGTTTTCCTCTCAGCTTAAAAAAATAACATATGCTCAGAAATCTATCGGCAGAAGCTATAGTGACGGAGGGTTTTTCACTAAAATCGGAAACGGTGTAAAGATTCTCTCAATACTTGTCACCTGGGCTCTGGAAAACGCAGTGGAGACTGCGGATTCCATGAAGAGCAGAGGCTGGGGCCTTAAAGGGCGAACTTCCTTTTCAGGTTTCCGCTTTGATAAACGTGACGCTTTAGCCCTGACAGCTATACTTATTTTAGCTTCAGTTATTTTAGCGGGACTTTTATTGGGAGCAAGCGACGTAAAATATTATCCTGAAATTATACTTTCTGAATTTTCGTTTTTCGGCGTAATCGTCTACCTTTCATATTTTCTCTTAATGGCTTTTCCCCTTATATTCAGTCTTACGGAGGACTTAAAATGGTATCGTTTGAAATCAAAAATCTGAGCTTTTCTTATCCTTTAGGGGAGGGAAAGGCTCTTGACAATATAAATTTAAAAATAGAAAAAGGTGAGTTTGCTGTAATATGCGGAAAATCAGGCTGCGGCAAAACCACTCTGCTTCGTCACCTTAAACCGTCAATAACTCCTCACGGAAAACGTGAGGGAGAAATTCTTTTTGAGGGCAGAGAGATAAACTCACTGTCACAGCGGGAGGCCGTTTCCAAAATAGGATACGTCATGCAGAGCCCGGAAAATCAGATAGTCACTGATAAAGTTTGGCATGAGCTTGCTTTCGGACTTGAATCCCTTGGAGAAGAACCACGGCGCATAAGGCTTAAAGTTGCCGAAATGGCAAGCTTTTTCGGTATACAGCAGTGGTTTAACAGGAGCGTTGAGGAGCTTTCCGGCGGACAAAAGCAGCTTTTGAATCTCGCCTCGGTAATGGCAATGCAGCCTCAGGTGATTATTCTCGATGAGCCCACCTCGCAGCTTGACCCCATAGCCGCCGCTGATTTTTTAGCCGCCGTTAAAAAGATAAACTCTTCTTTAGGGGTTACGGTAATTATTTCGGAGCACCGTCTCGAAGAGGTAATTCCCCTGGCGGATAAAGTTATTATAATGGAAGAAGGTAAAAATACTGCCTGTCTCCCTCGGGAAGCATATTTCCTTATGAAGAAAACGGGGAATCCCATGGCTGAGGCTATGCCGGCGCCGGTGCAGATAGCAGCGGAAATTTCAAATGACCTTTATTCGGAAATTTTGCCCCTGACTGTCCGAGACGGCAGAATTTTTCTTTCTGAGTATATGGAAAATAAAGTGCCGGCAGAAAAGGAAGAATCGGAAAATCACAGCGAAAAAAATCTGCCCGATGCCGTAAAAGTCCGTGACCTGTGGTTCAGATACGAGAAAAAAGGCACGGATATAATAAAGGATTTAAATTTTTCTGTTAAAAAGGGAACTTTTCATGCCGTTTTAGGAGGTAACGGAGCAGGTAAAACCACACTCCTTTCCCTTATTTCAGGTAATTTAAAGGCATACCGTGGAAAAATCACTGTTGGAGAAAAAGGAGAAAAGCTAAAAACCGCACTGCTTCCCCAAAATCCCCAAACGCTTTTCGTAAAGAAAACTCTCCTTGAGGATATAGAAGAGGGAATAGATTTGAAAGTCAAAATTGAGGAAAAGGAAAAAATGGCACGGGAGGCAGCAGAGCAGGTTCACCTTCAAAATCTCCTTTCCCGTCACCCTTACGATTTAAGCGGAGGGGAACAGCAGAGAGCCGCCCTTGCAAAGGTGCTCCTTACAAAGCCGGATATCCTTTTACTGGACGAGCCGACAAAGGGGCTTGACCACTGTTTTAAAAAAGAGCTTGCAGAAATTATAAGGGAGCTTAACCAAAGGGGTGTTACGGTAATCGCCGTATCCCACGACATAGAGTTTTGTGCTGAGTATGCCGATTTCTGTACTCTGCTTTTCTGCGGAGAGGCAGTTTCTACGGCTGCGGCAAGGGAATTTTTCACCGGAAACAGTTTTTATACCACCGCCGCAAACAGAATGAGCCGTTTTGTTTTCCCCGACGCTGTCACTAACAAGGAGGTTATTGCCCGATGTCTCGCCTCGAAAGAGAAAAAGTAAAACATGGCTTTAATAAACACATTCTGCTTTCCTGCCTTATAATACTTATAGTTATTCCCGCTGTAATAGCTTTTGGCATCATATTTTTAGGGGATAGAAAATATTATCTTATCAGCCTTTTAATTATTCTTCTTACAATGGTTCCGTTTTTTATGTCCTTCGAAAGCCGTAAGCCTTCGGCAAGGGAACTTGCGATAATTGCCGCAATGTGTGCCATAGGCGTTGCGGGAAGAGGTGCATTTTTCATGCTGCCCCAGTTTAAGCCCATGGTTTCCATTGTGATTATAACGGGAATCTGTTTTGGAGCCGAAAGCGGATTTTTGACGGGAGCTATGACGGCTTTTGTCTCAAACTTCTTTTTTGGTCAAGGACCTTGGACTCCATGGCAGATGTTCTGCTGTGGAATAATAGGTTTTCTTGCAGGACTTATTTTCGGCAGAAAGCCCATTGAAAAAAAAGATTATCCCTTTGTCATAATTTTCGGCGGACTTTCCACCCTTATAATTTACGGTGGACTGATGAATCTTTCTACTCTTTTTTCTTCTGTGGTAGCAATAAACTGGCAGACTGTGCTTTCAATTTACGCTTCCGGGCTGCCTTTCGACCTTGTACACGCTGCTGCGACAGTTTTTTTTCTTATTATTGCCCTTAAACCCTTGACGGAAAAGCTGTATAGAATTAAAATAAAATATGGATTACTGTATTTGTAAAAATATGGAAATTGAGGATTGGTTAAGAGTAAAACAGGGGTTGTATTTTCAACACCTTCCTGAACAGCACTGCTCCCTCCTTTGCAGTGCTGTTTTTTGTTTTTATGTAAAAAAACCTGTGATTATGTTTCAAACATTTTCACAGGTTTTTCGTTTATAAATGTAAAGCTTATTTTTAGAATTACAGTTCCATTTTCCGCTGTCAGCGTAGATAGAGAGGCTTTTTATTAACCGTAAATATAATTTTATCTTTTCTGTTTTGACCGGATTATTATTGTATACAAATAATCTATGTGGTAAAATTAAAAAAAATCAAAAAGGAGCACAAATAATGATTTTTCAAATAGGAACAAAATGTTTTTCCGAGACTGTTGTAACAGATGAAAATACGGCCATAGCTGCCGGCAGCGGTTCTCTTCCGGTTTTTGCCACCCCGTTTATGCTTGCACTTATGGAAAACGCTGCTTCAAAATGTGCAGATAAATTTCTCGAAGAGGGCAGCACAACTGTGGGAACCCTTCTTAATGTCAGCCACAATGCAGCTACACCTGTCGGAATGAAAGTTACTGCCTGTGCCGAGCTTATTGCCGCTGAGGGCAGAAAGCTGACTTTTAAAGTAACTGCATCAGATGAAAAAGGCGAAATAGGAGAAGGACTTCACGAAAGATTTGTGGTTTATAAAGAGAAGTTTCTCAAAAAAGCCCAGGATAGAAAAAACGGATAAAAATTTAATTTTCTGCAAGTTAAAAGTTTACATAAGGCAAATAAAAAAGCCGTCCGAGTAAGGACGGCTTTTTGCTGTTTTAAAGTGAGATAATTCCGAATGTGTTAAGAACTGAACTAATAAGAACAGCTATAACAATTGCGGGTCCAAAGTATCTGACAACTATTGTATAAAGCTTAACCGGCTTAAAGGGTGAGGACTTGCGAACCTCGTCGATAATAGCCTTGGGTGTAATGAAGTAGCCGACGATGATGCAGGTAAGAAGTGCGCCAACGGGCATGAGAACCGCATTTGTAATGAAGTCCATGAAATCGAGAATGTCAAGACCGATAATCTTAACGTTGCTAAGTGCGCTGTATCCCAGTGAGGGCAGGAAGCTGATGAGAATAGCACAGGCACTTGCGATAAATGTTGAAAGCTTGCGGTTGATTTTAAGCTGGTCGGAAATTGTGGAAACAACAGCCTCCATAAGTGAAATAGCGGAGGTGATAGCGGCGAAGAAAACAAGAAGGAAGAAAACTGCGCCGAAAATGGTTGTTACAACTGAACTGCCGAAGCCTTCAAAAATCTGGGGAAGTACGCCGAACATGAGTCCGGGGCCTGCATTCATTCCTTCAGCATGACCGTTGCTGAAAATATAGAATGAGGGAACGATGATAAATCCTGCGATAATAGCTACTATTGTATCAAAAAGAGCAATGCTGCAAGCGGATTTTTCAATGTTCTCATCCTTTTTAACGTATGAACCGAAAGTAATCATAATGCCCATTGCAAGGGACATTGAGTAGAACATCTGTCCCATTGCCGCGAGAAGAAGATTCATGGAGAATTTGCTGAAATCGGGTTTAAAGTAAAATGCAATACCCTCCAGTGCGCCGGGACGTGTTGCGGAATAAATTGCAAGACCGATGAGCATTAAGAAAAGCAAGGGCATAAGAATTTTACTTGCATTTTCTATACCCTTTTCAACGCCGAAAATAACTACTGCTGTTGTAAGAAGGATGAAGATAACCTGCCATACAAGGGGTTCAGCTCCGCTGCTGATAAAACCTGAAAAGAAGTTTGAGTCGGCCAAAGCTGTGTGCTGATTGCCAATGTATGAGGCAAAGTATTTCATAACCCAGCCGCCGATGACGCTGTAATAAGGAAGAATAAAGAAAGCTACAAAAGATGCAATAATACCGACAAACTTGAACTTTTTGCCAAGCTTTGTATAAGCACCTATTGGGCTCAGGCCGGTTTTACGTCCAATTGCTATTTCTGTAATCAAAAGGAAAATACCAAAAGTAATTACAAGAGCAACGTATACAAGAAGGAAGATGCCTCCGCCATATTTAGCTGCAAGATAGGGGAAACGCCAGATGTTACCAAGACCTACGGCGGAACCGGCGGCGGCGAGAACGAAGCCTATACCGGAGCCCCACTGGCCTCTGGATTTTTTCTCAGTTTTTTCCATTTTTACACTCCTCTAGTTTTAAATAAATAATTAATGAGATTTTACAAAATTTTGAAGCTAATGTCAATATATTCGGCTTTTTATTGCTGCTTTTCAGTTTCACTTTAAAAACTTCTGTTAAAATATTTATAAAAAGGTAAAAAACAGTGTTAAGAAAACCAATCGAATTACATAATACAGTTTTAATTTAAAGAATTCGGAATGATATTTTATATAAACAAAAATCCTTGTAAAGAATTTATAAAAAAACTTTTCTCAAAGGTTAAAAGTATTTACAATATCACTTATATAATGTTATAATTACAAAATCATGAGTTGTTGCTCACTTGAAAATTTAGTAAGATTTATTTAAAATAAAGTAAAAGTATAAATTCTTATTAAATTTTGATATTTAAAGGTTTTTTATTATCTTTAAAAGCTGACTGCACACTATATATATAATGGTATAGAATTTTATTATTTGATAAATTTTACTTTTATAAAAGCGGAAAGAAACGGAGGACAAAAATGAAACATCAGGACATTATTGAAAAACTTACCCTTGAAGAAAAGGCTGGTCTTTGCTCAGGCAAGGATTACTGGCACTTTAAGGGAGTTGAAAGACTGGGTATTGACCCCATTATGGTTACCG
>CAUDRD010000075.1 GCA_958451705.1 uncultured Oscillospiraceae bacterium | reverse complement strand
GATTTTCAGCGTATGTGCTAACTGCTTTTGTGTAATACCACGCTCTTCAATCAGATTGCGCAGTGTCTGGCAAAAAGTCATCAATCTCATCTCCCGGATATATTTTAATTAAAAAAACGGCAATTGCGTTTTTATAACGATATTATCGTTGACAAAACGATTAATTAGTATTATACTGAAATTGCAAAACATTAATTTCAAGGAGGATCTTAGATATGATTGAAGAAAAAGTTGACAAAATGTTTGATGATATAGGAGTGAAAATCCAGAGACTAAGCAAAATTTTTTTCGTTTTGTATGTTTTGGCTTCAATAATAGGTGCAATTGCAATATTCATTTATATGCTTGACGAAGAAAATTTTTTGATAGGTTGGGTTTGCAGTGCGCCTATTCTTATTTTTGGTCCAATGCTTTCATGGTTGTTGACGGTGCCCTTATACGGGTTTGGAAAACTTATTGAAAACACGGATATCTTGGTGCAGGACAATCAAGTAAATAAGAATAATGTTAAGAATATTCAAAAGATATTAGAAACTACATCTAATCATCAACAAAATATAGCTAAATAACTATGAAAAACTTAATTTATGGAAAAATAATAATTAACATATAGTCAAAATTCCAACCGCCGACTGCAATTGGCGGATTTTTTATGCCGTAAAATGAACTTATTCTAAAGCTATTAAAAGTATTTGAATTAGCTGGAAAAATGGTGTAATATATACTGGAAGAAAGAATGTACATAAATTCGGAGGTTTTTTAAATGGAAAAGACAGTTTTAGTTGAAACATCTGCGCGTCACGTTCACGTTGACCGCAAAACTCTTGATATCCTTTTCGGAGAGGGCTATGAGCTTACACATAAAAAGGATCTCTCACAGCCCGGCCAGTTTGCCTGTGAAGAGAGAATACAGGTTATAGGCACAAAGGGCAGCTTCCCCTCAGTTTCAATTCTCGGACCCATCCGTCCTAATACTCAGGTTGAGCTTTCAGCAGCTGATGCACGTTCAATCGGCGTTAAGGCTCCCGTAAGAGAGTCAGGAGACATTGCCGGCAGCGGAGCCTGCAAGCTTGTAGGACCCAAGGGCGAAGTAGAAATCAGCGAGGGCGTTATTATCGCAAAGCGTCACATCCACTGCACACCTGAGGATGCTGAAAAATACGGTCTTTCTGATAAGCAGGTTGTAAGCGTCAAGATTGAATCAGCAGAGCGTTCACTTATTTTCGGTGATGTTGTTGTAAGAGTAAGCCCCAAGTTTGCCCTTGCAATGCACATTGATACAGATGAATCAAATGCTGCCGGTGTAACTCCCGGACTTATGGGTGAGATAATCGCCTGATTTTCAGAAAAAGGAGGAGAGTCGTTCAATGGAAAATATGCCCGCAGGTGCAGGCCCAATTGAAGAGGCTGTAACTGATATAAGCAGCGTAGTCTCCCTTTTTTCCCAAATTAAATCTGCGTCTGGAGGAACCCTTGCGGCCATAAAACAAATGCTTTTATATATTTCCGTCGCCTGGTGGATTTTTGCCGGCATTGTCGGATTTATACATAGACGCAGAAAAGCAAAAAAACAGTAATTAAAATCCCGCAGTATGTTTTATGCTGCGGGATTTTTTGAAAGGTGATAGAATGCGAAGAAAAGAAAGAGAAATTAAAGATATTAAAGAACTTGTAAAGATACTTAGCAAAACCTGTGTCGGCACCTTATCCCTCAGTGGCGGAGAATATCCGTATGCTGTGCCCTTAAATTTCGGATTTTCAGAAAATGATGGTAAATTTAAAGTGTATTTTCACTGTGCGGGAGAGGGAAGAAAAGCTGAGCTGTTAAGAGATAATCCGAAGGTGTGCTTTGAAGTACACACAATGGAGAAAATCACAGGCGAGGGGGAGAATCCATGCGTTTACTCCTGTGCTTATGAAAGCGTTATTGGCTTCGGCTGTGCAAGAGAGCTCAAAAGTCATGAGGAGAAAAAAGCGGCGCTCATAAAAATCATGGAAGACTGCACGGGAAGGGAATTTGATTTTAACGAAAAGCAGACCCATGGCGTGACAGTTTTTGAAATAGATTTCAGTGAAGTAACGGGAAAGCGAAGTAGAGGATAAAAACGAATATATAAAAGTAAAACTGCCTTGAAAATCAAAGGCAGTTTTTTATTCTTCGCTTCTTCCGAAAAGGTAATCAAGGGTTACTCCCAGCACTTTTGAAATGGCGTCAATTTCAATATCAGTAACTGCACGTTCTCCGTTTTCAATTCTTGAAACCGACCCTCGGCAGACATAAACGGCTGAAAGTTCGGGCTTATCCGAAAGCTGCTGTTGGCTGAGCCCCGCTTTTATCCGCGCGGCTTTTATTTTTTTACCTATAATGTTTGCTTTTTCGCCGTCGATAATTCTTTTCATATTTTCACCGCTTTGGAGTTTTTAAAGTATTTTTCTGATTTTGATTATACAATAATTTTTATTTTAAATAAAACATTTCTCAGTGCGTCTGTTTTCATACAGACGCATTTTTTATTTTGTCCTGTCAATAATATTTAAAAGAATCTTAAAATAAATTATCGGAAACTGAGGGAGAAAATAAATGAATTACAGAACGGACCTTGCAATAGAGTGTACTGATGTAATAAATCTTGACGGAGAAGAAAAGGGTATTAAAGTAACAAGACGTGACCTTGACAATGCAAAAGTTACTATTGTGGAAATTTTGACTGAGGAAGCCCATGAAAGGACAGGTAAACCGGTGGGCAAATATATAACCGTTGAAGTGCCTCCTTTTACCCATGACGGTGAGCTTCTTGACGGACGGCTTACTGCGGTATCTCACGAAATTTCAAGGATTCTTCCAAAATCGGGAACAGTTCTTGTGGCAGGTCTCGGCAACGATAACATAACTCCCGACGCACTGGGACCTCAGACTGCTTCCATGCTTCTTGCTACCCGCCACTTAAACGAAGAGGTGACGGGGGAGCTGGGTCTTGGTAGACTGCGTTCCGTTGCGGCGGCTGTGCCGGGAGTTTTGGGACGCACGGGAATGGAAACTGCGGAAATCGTAAAAGGTTTAGTCAGTGAAATTTCACCCTGTGCGGTAATAACCGTAGACGCTCTTGCCTGCCGCAGCTTTGAAAGGCTCGGCTGCACCGTGCAAATAAGTGACTGCGGAGTTATCCCAGGAGGAGGAGTGGGAAATTCACGCAAGGAGATAAGTGAAAGAACAGTGGGAGTTCCCGTAATATCCATGGGCGTGCCCACGGTTATAGATGCGGCTACTCTGTGTACCGACCTTACAAACAGAATAAGAGGCGAAGAGGAAGAGGGGCTTTATGAAAAGTATCATAGTGCCGGCGGAGATATGATAGTCACTCCTAAGGATATTGATATGCTCACCAAAAGAGCCGCAAGGCTCGTAGCTCTTTCAATAAACTGTGCTTTGCAGCCTACAGTTTCTGCGGAGGATATGGTAACGCTGACCTTTTAACGTCATAAAACCGGTATTGCGGCATATAAATTAACAGGGTCCGTATAATAACTCCCGTGTCCTGCGGACTTAACGGACAGGGAAAAGGATGTAGTTTTTTGAAACGAAAAGTTTACGCAGTGGGGAGGATAAGATTAAAAAAGGCGATTTTGCCAACGGTTATGGCGGCGGTAATAGGTCTTGGCTTCCTTTTCGGCGATTATCTGATGCCGGTTTTAGAAGGGATGAGCGTATTTTCGGCGGGACTTGCTTTACCGGAGGGAGGAGCCCAGCTTCTTGAGGAAAAAAGGGAAGCGGAGGAAGAAAAAGCCTCTTCGGCAAAGGGCAACTCGTCGGCGGCTCCTGCGGCGAAGGTGCCTGAAAGTGAAAGTCAGGCAAATGAAGAAGGGAACGGTACACTTGCCTATACTCCCGATGATATTGCAAAGCTCATTAAAGCGGCTCAGGAAAAAAGCAAAAGCCTTTCCAATGACGGGAAAATAACTGAATACAAGTACGGTAAAGCCAACGCCACCGACGTTTATGAAAATATATGGGTAAACAACAAAACCGCAGAGCATGAGATTGATATTGCAGCAGAGCTTAAAAAGAAGGTGGATTTAAAAATTGAGGATAAATCCGACCCCATAGTGCTCATATATCATACCCACACTACCGAGGCTTATCAAACCTTGGATTTAGGCTGGTATTCAAATTCTGTGGTTACAAGGAGTAAGGACTCGGCCACAAACATGGTAAGAGTGGGAAACGAAATTGCCGAACAGCTTGAAAAAGCGGGAATCGGCGTAATTCACGACACGACAATATATGATACAACTTACAGCGGAGCATATTACCGTTCAGAGGATCAAATAGAAAAGTACATGAAAAAGTATCCGTCTTTACAGGTGCTTTTGGATATTCACCGTGACGCAATAAAAAATTCCGATACGGGAGTTATGACAAAGCCTACGGCGGAGATAAACGGCAAAAAAGCGGCGCAGATAATGATAGTTTCAGGCTGTGAGGACGGTGGAGTTGTAGGTTTCCCCGACTGGGAATACAATCTGCGGTTTGCCCTCAATCTGCAAAAGGAATGTGAAGATAAATATCCCGGGCTTGTAAGACCGCTGTTTTTCTGTTCGAGACAGTATAATATGCATAAGTCTCACTGTTCGCTGCTTATTGAAATGGGAAGCGATGCAAACACCCTTGATGAGGCGGCGTATTCCGGCAGGCTTTTAGGAGATGCACTGTCTTCACTGCTTGAAAGGTATGTAGTTTAAGGTACATATTTAAAGGGAGGAAGTTTAATTGAAAAAGTCCAAAAAGAAGAAAGCTAAAATGAACGCAATATTCAGAGGATATTTAATTTTTACCGGTATTGTTGCAGCGGTTACGAGTTTTGCCGGAGCATTTTTTACAGCCGGAGAAACCTCAAGATTCGTCACTCTCGGAGATGAAAGCATAACCGTAAAGAGCTTTATTTCAGGCTATACTCAGGCTCAGGGGATTTTTACTGAGCCTATGGAAAACGGAGAAAAAAATATCATCCCCGAAAAGGCTGCGGAAGGTTTATCTTTTTTTCTCCCCGCTCCAGCTTACGGAGTTTATGATTTGTCGGTTTCCGTTTATGAGTTCGGTAAAGACGTAATGGAAGCTGTATTTGAGGCAAGAGAGGCCAATGGACAATAAGAATATTAGATAAAGGGAAAAGGGACCGCACGAAACTAACGCGCGGTCCCTTTTTGTGGGGTGTGCTCAGACGGCAGTATTTTCCGCTGCCTCTGTGGCTTCTGGAGCCTTGGCTTTTTTAAGCCTTTTTGAAAGGAATACGGTAAGTATGAATCCTATTACGCAGAAAGCTATGAGGGAAGCAAACATGACCTTGTATCCTGTAACTTCAGACATATTGTCTATTACCTTTCCGTATACTGAGAAGAGGAAGGCGTCTGAGGAGAAGCCTATAACGCTTACAACGCCTGCCGCTGTGCCGAGATATTCAGTGGGGATTTTCGCTTCGTCAAGGGGAACAAAATAGACGCCGCGGACGGCTGTCTGTACGAGACGAATTGACAGTCCGAGGATAATGGCCACGATGATGAAGGAGGGAACTCCGGGAATGGCCACGAAAGCGGCAATGAGAACGCCCATGATGACGAAGCACCACATAAGGAAGCGTGTAGCCGATTTCATTTTGTCCGTTACTATTCCGCCTATGGGAGCGCCAACATTGCCGACACCGTAGGTGTTGATAATGCCTACGATACCTGCTGTGGTAACGCCCATTTTGTATACTGAAGTGAGATAGGGAGTGAGCTTGCCCATGGTTGTTCCGATTGCGTAGCCGAAGAAAATTACAAAACCGATGAGCCATACTGTGGGGCTCTTAAGGACATAACCGAGGCCGGCAAATATGCTCCTTTTGGGAGTGTTATCCTCAAGGTCCTTTTTGGGAAGGAAAATGTAGCTGACAACGCCGCTGACTATGTAGATGATGCTGTAATAAATAATAACGTTGCGAAGGTTTTCGCCTGTTCTGGTAAAGACCACCATGGCTATGGATGAGAAGAGCAGTGAGCCAAGGGAGTTGAGAGTTTCGCGGAATCCGAAGAGCTTGCCCTGAACGTCGCTGCTGCCGAGGAGTTTAACGGCCTTGATGGTTGCGGGCCAGTATGTGAATATAGTGGTTATTGACCAGATAACGCTGATGATTAGCATTGAGGTGTAGGACGGGAAGGAGGCGAACCAGAATCCCGTTATACCTGTGACGATAAGGGATAAGGTAATAAGGATACGGCTGGGGATCTTATCGGCGATAATTCCGCCCAGGAAGTACGCCACAAGGTTGAGAGCGCCGTAAACGGACATTATGTTGCCCATCTGAGTGTTGTTGAAGTTCAGTTCGGCCATCATGTTGTCGTAGAAGGTGTACTGCAGATACGGGAAAATATACATGATACTTCCGCCAAGACACAGGACTAGAAGCATTAACCACATATTGTATTTTTTTGCTTTGCTCATGTTTTCTATCTCCTTTCATAATTCTTAAAGAGATCTACAAACCAGCTCCAAAATCTTCCGAGGTCAATGTCCTCGGCGCACCAGATGTTTTTTTCCTTGTCGGGGCAGACGTTGCGGAAATCGGCCACTGTCATACCTCTTGTGATGGTTCCTTCAGTCTCTACGTCAACATAGTATTTCTTTAGGGTGAGAACCGAAGGGTTGACAATTGAACAAAATGCCACAACGTCGTGAAGGTTGGCTTCGTCGTAGCCCCACTCCTTGTTGCGCCTGAGGCAGAAGTCGATAATTTTGGTGGCAAGCTGAGCTTCAGGGGTCTCAACTCTCGATACGGCTTCCTTTACCCAAAGGGGAACGGCGGTTCTGAGAGTTACGTCGAGGCCTATCATGGTCACGTCGAGTCCCGAACGGAAAAGCACCTGCAGGGCTTCCGGATCAACGTAGGCATTAAATTCCGTGGCGGGAGTTGTGTTTCCGCCCACGAGACAGCCGCCCATGATGTAGACTTTTTTGATGAGTTTTACGATGTCGGGGTGACGCTGGATGGCCAGGGCGATATTCGTCTGGGGACCAGTGGCAAGGTAGATAAGCTCTCCTGCGCATTCAACTGCGGCGTCGTAAATCACTTCCGCGGCGTCTTTTTCACAGAAAGCTCTCGTTGAAGCGGGAACCACAACGTCTCCGA
>CAUDRD010000074.1 GCA_958451705.1 uncultured Oscillospiraceae bacterium | reverse complement strand
ACAACCCTGAAAAAGTCGAGAGGTGAAAGGGAATAGGAGGTATAGAGGAAAAGGTTCTGTGGATTTCCCAAAGGAGTTGCCATGCTTCCCAGGTTTGCGGCGGCTGTTTGGAGAACAACCAGCTTTATGGTGTTTGCGGGAGTCGTGACGCTTCCCGCTATCATGATTGCGAGAGGGACAAAAATAATAAGAGCCACGTCGTTTGTTACAACCATTGAAGAGAAAAATGGGAGCAGAACGAGAAACAGAGAGAGAACTCTCAGGTTCGGAGCTTTTTTAACAAGCAGACAGGCGGTGCGTGAGAAAAATCCGCAGCTTTCGAGGCCCGATGTAACCGACATAAGGCAGAAGAGCAGGCACAGTACACGCCAGTCTATGTAATTTAAATATTCCGCTGAGGGAGGAACAAAGAAAGCAGAAATTACCGTTAAAACGGCGGAAATGCAAAGCACGGCTTCCTTTGCGGCAAAAGCTTTAATTTTTTTAAGCAATTAAAATCACCTTCCAGTGATGGATTATCTGAAAATAATTATAGACCCATAATTATTAAAGTCAACGGTTTAATAGACAGGACGGCTGCCAAAACAAAAAGCGGCAAAAGCCGCTTTTCTGAAAAAGTTTAATCTTTCCACTTTTTTGCGTGTTCCCTGTTCCAGACCTCCGGGTCTCCAACCTTTGCATCTTCTGCAAGAAAAACAGGATCTTTTCCTTCTTTACGCTGCTTTTGATAATCTTTAAGGGCGGCAATGGCTTTGCCTCCCAATAAAACTATTGCAACAAGGTTAACTATTGCCATAAGTCCCATAAGTATATCTGCAACTGTCCAAACTGTTGTAAAGTCCAGAAGAGCTCCCGCAAAAATGGCGATGATGCAGGTACATCTGAAAACAAACAGACCTTTTTTTGATTCCTTTATAAATTTAAAGTTGGATTCGGTGTAATAGTAATTGCCTACAAGGGAGCTGAATGCAAAAAGGAAAATTGATATTGTTATAAACAGCGGACCGAATGAACCTACCTGATTGTAAACTGCGGCTTGTACATAATCCATACCCTTTAAGTTTTCGTCAATGGGAACTCCTGAGAGAAGGAGCATAAAGGCTGTTGTAGAGCAGATGAGGATTGTATCAATAAAAACTGAAAGCATCTGTACAAGTCCCTGTTTTGCAGGATGAGAAACTTCTGCGGCTGCGGCGGCATTGGGAGCTGAACCCATACCGGCTTCGTTGGAGTAAAGACCACGCTTTATGCCCTGCATTACACAGGAACCTGTAAATCCGCCGAAAACGGCTTTGTAATCGAATGCCTGTTTGAATATTTTTGCGAACATATCAGGAACTAATTCAAGGTTTGTGAAGGTGATATAAAGACCAAGTCCTATATAAATAAAAGCCATAACGGGAACGACAGCCGAAACGAGTCCACTGATGCGGTGAACACCGCCGAAAATTGTAACCGCTGTAAGCAGTGCGAGAATTATTCCAACCACTAAAGGCCAAAGGGAAGAGTCGTAATTGGGAATATAATATTTTAACGCTGAGCCGGCGTTAAAGGACTGAAGAGCGTTAAAGCCATAGGCAAAACAGGCTATTAAAAGCACGGAGAAAACTATTCCCAGTTTGCGGCTTTTAAGTCCTTTCTGAATATAGTAAGCAGGACCTCCTACAAATTCATCTCCGTTTTTATGCTTATAAAGCTGAGCGAGAGTGCTTTCTATAAAAGCGGAAGCTGCGCCGATAAGGGCCAGCAGCCACATCCAAAAAATTGCTCCGTAGCCGCCGATTGCCGTAGAAGCTGCAACGGCCGTTGCCACTCCTGCAATGTTGCCTGTACCTACACGGCTTGCAGTGGAAATCATAAGAGCCTGAAAGGATGAAATATCTTTTCCGTCTTTCTTTTTCTCCGAAAGCACACGGAGTGCTTCTGGGAACAGTCGGAACTGTACAAATTTAGTGCGGAAAGAAAAATAAAGTCCCACTGCAATGAGCATTATTATCAGGATGTAGGTGTACATAAAGTCGGAAATATTTCCGAGAATAGAGTTAATGAATTCCATTTACGTTCTCCTCAATTGTGTGGTGTACATTTTAATATTATTATATTGTAATTTTAGATTAAAAATATTATCAGCTTGCTTCCTGACAGAAAGCCTGATTATTATACCACAATATATTGGATAAAGTCGATTGACAAAATACAAATGAAAATGATTTATTAAAGTGGGAAATAGCCATATTTTGCATAATGAAGGTAATTAAATATAAAGACCGAACGGAAAAACGTTCGGCCTAAATAAAAATATTTAATTTAAAGTCAGTTTATTGTGTTCAAAAGTATTTTGTACAGAGTCTGTCTTGCCACTTATTGTAACCTTATATCTTTCGTCTTTTAATTTGTGGATACGATTAACGGCGAAGTCATATTTTCATTTTGCAATTTTTTCAACAGGCATCCAGATCTGTACATTCCTTTCCTTTTTAGGCATCCAGTGATAGATGCAAAGCTCCGGCCCTTTTCCAAGCTGAAGTCCTGCTTCCGGCATCCATTGTGTCAAAATTTCAATTCTCCGTCCGAGAAGGTCCGTATAATCACAGATTGGGTCTTTGATGTCCTTTGTTTCAAAAACAACATATGTGTTTTGAGGGATCCGTATATTTTCAAAACCCAACTTCTCTATAAAATCTACGCCTGTGACTTCGTGATTATAGAGATTTTCCCGTTCCCATTGGGGAATCTGATGACAATAGTAAAAGTCATATCCTTCGTCTGTAATATTTGTTATTACGCAGTGTGGGTCCGAATTGTCCGATACGCCTCGCAGAAACCACTGTTTGCCCCTTGTGCTGATAAACAGCTGTTCCTCTTGCTGTTCTCTTTTATTTCCGTAAGGAGCACCGCTGAAATGTGCGTGAAAGCCGGTTAAAATCATTTCCGGTTTCTCTTCTATACGATAATTCATCGTCGTACCGCCTTCCATAGAAATTTTAAGGACAAGGCGAGAAAATGATTTCAGCATTCTTCCATTCTCCCGGGCTGCGGATGGAAGAATACCATGAAATTTCTGGAACGCTCTGGCAAAACTGTCCGGACTTTCATAGCCGTATTTGAGAGCTACATCCAATATTTTTTCGTGACCTGACGCTAAATCTTTTCCGGCGAGGGTTAATCTGCGGCTGCGGATATATTCGCCTACTGTAAAACCGCATATGATGCTGAATACCCTCTGGAAATGATAGCTGGATGAAAAACTTTGGGCGGCGATTTTTTCATAATCGATTTTTTCTGTGATGTGGTCTTCGATATAGTCAATCGCATTTTGAATTCCGGTTAGCCAGTCCATGTCATTTCCTCCTTGTCTGCCTTTATTTTAGCGCAGCCGTATATAATTTTCCCGACATTTCATGCGCACTGGTAACGGATTATATTTTGCATAATCGAAGAAAAGCAGAGCTACTTGTTCTGCTTTTTGAGGGGAATTATAATCCCTGTTGATGTGTGGCTTTTCATATTTTTTCGTTATATGCGTATCCAAAATGAATAGGAGGTGCCGTTACGGAAAGATACACAAATTCCGAATCTCCGGTATTCAGCAGTCCGTGAATATCTCCGTCGGCAAATCGCACCACATCACCTGAGGAAAAATTCATCTCCTTGTTATTATCAAGCAGCAGTTTTCCCGTTCCTTTTACGGCTACCCATATCTGTTCTGAAGCTTTATGGGAATGCCTTGGCTGACAGGCACCGGCTTCGATGTGTACTTGTGTTATTGTCACTCTCTCACTTGACGAATTATCTGGATTTAACAGTTGTCTCGAAACAACACCCGGATTTGCTAATTCGGTTATGGTTTCTCCCCTGATAAATTCCATAGAATCACCTCATTATATTGGTATCTGAAAATATACAATCATATTAATTTATTTAAAGGTTTCCGCTTTTTAGTGAAACCATTGCTTTCTCTCATTTAAATGGGTTGTAGAGCTTTATAGGTTATCAGTGAGAAATGTAAAAAATTACCTTGAAACTATGCTTATAAAATTTTAACTGAGTTTTCAGGGGTAATCTTATACGCCCTTTGGCTTAACGGTGAAACGATAAAAGAAAAAAGTCTGAACGCAAATTGCGTACAGACTTTTTTGGTGGGAGAGGGTGGATTCGAACCACCGAAGTCAGTGACGACAGATTTACAGTCTGTTCCCTTTGGCCGCTCGGGAACTCTCCCACATTATGGAGCTGGTGGACGGACTCGAACCCCCGACCTGCTGATTACAAATCAGCTGCTCTACCAACTGAGCTACACCAGCGTTTTTCATGTTCTCCTTGAAGAACGCTTGTATAATATACCACATCTGTTTTTCTCCGTCAAGGGGTTTTTGAAAAAAATTTAAATTTGCCGAAATAAATGTAAAAATGGTGATTAATATTTCAGTTGCCTCTATACAGACGAAGTTCTTGTTTTAATTTACAGATTATTATATCATAACATTGCAGAGAAAAAGTAACCGTATTTTGTATATAGTTTAATGGTTCAGTCTTTAAAAAGGAGAACAGATCCCATGAAAAAAATTATTATAGCGGCGGATTCCTTTAAGGGAACTTTTACCTCACAAGAGGCGGAAAGGATAATTAAAGAGGAGTTTGAGAAATATTTTTCTTTCAAAATAGATGTGGAGCTTATTCCAGTTGCCGACGGCGGAGAGGGCACTGTCGATGCTTTTTTGGAAAGCTGTAAGGGAGAGAGATTAAACTGTAGGTGTATAAATCACTTGGGAGAGCCAATTGAAGCTCAGTACGGGATATTAAATGATAAAACGGCGGTTATAGAAGCTGCTGCGGCCTGCGGACTTTATCTTTCTAAAAAGCGTGAACCTCTTTATGCTTCAACCCACGGCGTCGGTATGATGACTCTTGATGCTGCAAAAAGAGGCTGCAAAAAAATAATTTTAGGTATTGGCGGTACGGCTACAACCGACGGCGGATGCGGGTTTATTCAGAGCTTAGGCGGTAGTTTCTTTTCTGAAAAAGGTGAAATTAAGCGCATATGTTCAGGTAATCTTTCTGAAATAATCGGCTTTGATGCATCAGGCATTGCACCAGAAATCAGAGACTGCAAAATAACGGTTTTGTGCGATGTAAAAAATCCCCTTTACGGAGAAAATGGAGCGGCATATGTTTTTGCCCCTCAAAAGGGAGCCGATAAATCAGAAGTAGAAATGCTCGATAGGGGACTTAAAAATTTAGGTAAGCTTTTCGACAGATATGCAGGAAGAGATATTTCAAATTCAGAAGGTGCAGGAGCGGCAGGAGGCCTTGGAGCCGGACTTTGTGCAGTATTCGGTGCTCAGCTCAAAAAGGGTATTGACGTTATTCTTGAAAAAACAGAGTTTGCTCGGCGTGGAAAAAATGCTGATCTCATTATAACGGGAGAGGGACGCCTCGACAGTCAGACTTTTCAGGGCAAGGTGCCTTTAGGCGTAGCCTCTCTCAGCGGCAAAACTCCTGTTATAGCGGTGTGCGGTGAAGTTCTTGCTAAGGATGAAGAGATAAAAGCCATGGGCATAGAAAAAGCTTTTTCATCAAACCCTAAACATCTGCCTTTTGAAGAAATAAAATATAACGCAGAGGAGAACCTGCGTAAAGCCGCATTTGAGGCTGCGGAATACGCAGAGAAAAAGGGTATACTGTAACCTTAATCTGCCTCTTTCTGAGAGCTTTTACTATATAACTTTATCTTTATTTTTATAGCGGAATATGTTATCATTATAAAATAGTTTGTATGTACGGGAGGTAACAGCGCAATGGCTGTATTTAAACCTTTTTGCGGAGTAAGACCAAAGGCGGAATATGCTCAAAAAGTGGCCGCTTTACCCTATGATGTTATGAGCAGCGAAGAGGCAAGGGAGGCAGTAAAGGGCAATCCCCTTTCATTCCTTCATGTTGATAAGGCAGAAATAGATTTACCGGAGAGCACTTATATTTATGACGAGTCAGTTTATTTAAAGGCAAAGGAAAATCTCCAAAAGCTAACAAAGGACGGAATCTGCATACAGGATAAAAATCCCTGTTTTTATATTTACCGTCAGATAATGAACGGAAGAAGTCAGACAGGTCTTGTAGGCTGTGCTGGAATTGACGATTATATAAACGGAGTTATAAAAAAGCATGAGCTTACAAGAGCCGATAAAGAAGAGGACAGAATACGTCACGTTGATACCTGCAACGCCAATACAGGACCCATATTTTTAACATATTCATCAAAGGGAGAAGCCGAAAAGATAATATCGGATTGGCAGGAAGTTCATGCTCCCGTTTATGATTTTACTGATGATACCGGTGTTCAGCAGACTGTCTGGGTTATAGACGACGCTGATATAAACGAAAAACTCAAATCCGTATTTGATAAAACACCGGCTCTTTATATTGCCGACGGTCACCACAGATGTGCCTCAGCTGTCAAAGTGGGCATTGAAAGAAGAAAGCAAAACCCGGGATATACAGGGGAGGAGGAATTCAATTTCTTCCTTGCGGTGGCTTTTCCCGCCCAGGAGCTTGCCATAATGGACTATAACCGTGTTGTCCATGACCTTAACGGAAAAACACCTGATGAATATTTAAAGGCAGCAGAAGAAAAGTTTTATGTTAAAAAAGAAGGTGCAGCTGCCTATAAGCCGAAAGAGCAGCACGTTTTCGGTATGTACCTTAATGGCGAATGGTATTCCCTTAAAGCTAAGGAAGGCACATTCAGCACAGAAAATCCTGTTGATTGTCTGGATGTTTCAATTCTTCAGAAAAATCTCCTTGACCCGGTATTGGGAATAAAAGATCCCAGAACCGATAAAAGAATAGATTTTGTAGGCGGAATAAGAGGTTTGGAAGAACTTAAAATCCGTGCTGATAAAACACAGGGCGTTGCCTTTGCGGTTTATCCTGTAACTGTTAAGGAGCTTATGGATATTGCCGACGCAAACATGATAATGCCGCCTAAATCAACTTGGTTTGAGCCTAAGCTTTTAAGCGGACTCTTTATACATCCCCTTTCATAATTCAGAGGAGGCAGAAAGTTGGATCAGAAGAAATACAAAAAAATGCTTGACGTCTATATATTAAAGCAGCTGTTTTTCGGCGTTCTCTATGTCTGCGCTATGGGCGTTGTGGCGTTTTATCTGC
>CAUDRD010000073.1 GCA_958451705.1 uncultured Oscillospiraceae bacterium | reverse complement strand
TGCATTCCTATAACCAGCGGCAGGAAAAGCACCAAAAAGTCAACGGTATGGTATGACATTATTCCTCCTCCTGAAGTCTGAGAATCATGTTCCAAAGGCTCTGGGCTGAATTAAAGTTGGACGGTATAATTTCCACTGTGGGAACGGTTATATCAAATTCGTCTTCGATTTCCGAAACGATGGACAAAATTGCCAGTGAGTCAAGGCGATGAGCGTCGATAAGGTCGGTGCAGGTTTCGTAGTCAACGTCGGGCTGAATTTCCTCAAGTATTTCGATTAATCTTTCCATTTTTATTACCTCTCTTAGTTAATTTTTGATGTGTTTAAAAAGTCTGTGGGTGTTTCTTCACGGATTACCGAAAATCCAGTTTTCTGTGAGTATCCTATTATTTTAGGCAGCGCTCTTGTTAAAAATAGGGAGATGCCTTCGGTCATGCAGTAAGCTCCGGTGTTTTTAAAGACGAAAACATCGCCTTTCTTTATTTCGCTTACGGGGAACTGTTTTACGAGAATGTCGTTTACGGTACATAAAGCTCCGCAGATTGTAATTTGCTCTGCTTCACCGGTTCTGTCGGGAATGGTTTCAATGTGGGGTATTTTCATAGCCATACTTTGACCGTAATAGCTTATATGGTTCATTCCGCCGTCGGTGATACAGTAAATCTGCCCTCGGTTGGACTTAATGTCAACGGCTTTTGTAAGGTAAACTCCGCAGGATGCGGCTATAAACCGTCCCAGCTCCAATATGACTTTTCCGTTAAAGTTTATAGAATCAAGTATATTTCTAAACTCGTTTAAGAACTCTTTTTCATTAAATTCCTTATCTTCTCTGAAATAGCTGACGGGGAGGCCGGGGCCGTATTCCAGCTCTTGTGGAACAAAGTTACACTGTTCTTTCAGTTCCAAAAGAAAATCCCTGATTTTTTCGGCTTCCTTTGTGAGCCGTTTAAGTGAAGTTTTCTGGGTTCCTGAGAAATACTGTATTCCGGCAATATGGGCAAACTCCTGTTTTTCGCCAATAATCTCTTTTATTTCATCCTTTGTCATGCCGAACTGATTGCCGGAGGTAAGACGCAGCAGCACTTTTATTTTTCGTTCGTATTGCTGCGAGCATTTTTTGAGTATTTCCCACTGGTTAAGGGATTCGGCTGTATATGTTCCTATATCCGGGTAGTTTTCAATCATCATCCTTGTATCATTTTCATTTTTATATACGCCGGAAATTACAAGCTTTTCCATTGGAACATTTGACTTTACGCAGACGCTGAATTCTCCGGGAGAGCAGACCTCCAGACGCTCTGTCAGAGGACTCAGCGCCTTTATGATAAACGGATTTGCTTTCATTGCAAAGCAAAGTCCGGTATTTTTTCCGAGGCTTTCTTTAATATACTCCACTCTGTTTTTTAAAACATCCAGGTCGAATATATAAGAGGGGGTGCCGTATTTTTCTGCGGCATATTTTATAGTTTCTCTGTCCATATTTTCACCCCTTAAGCTGTGCTAAAGCGCCGCGGTCTATTTTGCCGTTTTTAGTTATGGGCATACTGTCAAGCTTTGTATAAGAAGTTGGTATCATATACACTGGCAGAGTAGCAGAAAGACTCTTCCTTATATCCTTTCCCGTTGTTTCCCCTGTAAAGAAGGCTAAAAGCTTTGACTTTTCCTTAAGGAAAACGCAGCAGGCTCTTTCAACGCCCTCAACTTCCGAAAGAGCTTTTTCTATTTCTTCAAGCTCAATTCTGTGGCCCATGTATTTAATCTGAAAATCCTTGCGCCCCGCAAAGTACAGGTTATCGTCGTCGCCCCAGTAGGCAAGGTCGCCTGTTCTGTATATGGGTTCTATGTAATTTTTATTGGCAGGATTTTGTACAAAGCGAATTTTTGTCTGTTCCGGGTTGTTGTAATAGCCGAGACCTAACGCTGTACCCGATATGCAAAGCTCTCCTGTAACGCCTTTTTCGGTTATTATGCTGTCAGTGTCGCTCAGGAGAAAGACACGCTCGTTGGGGAAAGCTCTTCCGATTGGCAGGCCACCGCTGTAATCTCTATCACGCTGAACCTTGTGATAAGTGCAGTTGCAGGTGATTTCCGTAGGGCCGTAGAGGTTTACAAACTGAGCATCTTTAAGGGCTTTCATCCAGTTTTCAAGATGCTTTCTCGGCATTGTCTCTCCGCTGAAAAGTATTTTGTTTACCTTTTCCGGCACTTTGTAATCGAGGCCGTGAAATGCGCTTATGAGACACAGAGCGGAGACTGCCCAAACCATTGTGGTAACTTCCCTTTCGCATATGTGGTCGAGAAGCTTTGCAGGAGAGGAGAAAAGGGCTTTCGGTATTATTTGAAGAGTGGCTCCGACTTTCATTGCCGAATAAATATCTTTTACTGAAACGTCAAAGTCAAAGGGAGCCTGATTTCCTATTACATCGTCTTTTGTTATGGAGAAGATCTCCGTAAAGTTATCGATAAAATCAATAACTGAGCGATGGCTTATTAAAACTCCTTTGGGAACTCCCGTTGAACCTGAGGTAAAGTTTGCATACAGCGGGTCGGTATCTATCATATTTTCTCTTATTGCTGAAAGGACATTTTCGTCTGCCTCTTCACTTATAAGCTCTTCAAAAGTGATGATCTTTGCTTTCGGCAGAGTTTCTTTAAGAGTTTGTACTCTTGCGCTTTCTGTAACTATAAGCTCTGCTTCAAGGGTTTCGGCTATGTGGCCTATTCTTACTGCGGGAAGTTCGGGATTAAGCAGAACGTAAAAGCAGCCTGCATAAACTGCGCCGAAGAAAAGCTTTAAGGTGTTTACGCCTTTATCCATAAATATAGGTACCGGTGTATTTGTCTTAAAAAGTTTTGTTAAAGCTGTGCCGATTTTCTTTGCGTCTTGGGTAAGTTCTAGAAAGGTGCAAAGATTTACGTCATCGGCTGCGGCGATTTTTTCGGGATAGTTTACTGCCGATTTTTCGAGATATTGGAGAACATTTTTCATTGTAACCCTCCTGTCTGTTTTCTTGTCTATATAATAAAAACCAACTATAAACTCTACCTTCATATAATCTTAAGATATCTAAAGAAACCCTGTTTATTGACAAACTTTGCCAACAAACAGGGTTTTTATGGGGGCATATTAAGTTTTAATTTGCTCTTGGAATTATTATTCTGAATTCAGTGGAAAGTCCGTTGTTTGGAGGGAAAATGAGACGAACATTGCCGTGATGAGCGTCGACTATTTTCTTAACTATTGCCATGCCCAAACCTGTTCCTTTGCCAGAGGTTCGTGAAATATCGCCGGTTGTGAAGGGTTTGAAAATAGATGACGCCATGGTTTCTGGAATTCCCACTCCGTAATCTCCTATTGTTATAACTGCGCCGTAGGTTTCGCTGTTTACTGCGAAGAAAATGCAAGTTCCTTTCGGATTATATTTTACTGCATTTACAATTATATTTTCTATTACTCGGCGGAACAGAGCTCTGTCTATCTTACAGTAGATGGGGGTTTCAGAAATGTCTAACTGAAGCTCAAATCCTGAAATTTCCAGTTCCTGATATTTTTCCGCAAGATACTCTTTACAGAATTCGCAAATATCGCACTTTTCGGCATTTACCGTGAAATCGGGATGTTCCATTTTACTGTATTCAAAAAATGAATCCGTAAGGGCGGACACGGCCTCAGCCTTTTTCTCGATAATTTCAATATATTTATCTTTGGTTTCCTCCGATACAAGTCCGTCACAAATGGCTTTGGAGTAGCCTTGAATAACTGTAATGGGAGTTTTTAAATCGTGGGAAATATCTGTGAGAATCCTTTGCCGCTCCATGTCTAAGTATTCTCTCTTTTTTTCGCTTTCTTCAAGGCGCTGGGACAGGTCGTTGAAGTTTTCCATAATCTCTTTAAATTCATAGGGGCCTTTATATTTTGATAAATCAAACACGGCTCCTCTGGTAACTCCCAAAACCGCCTCGTTAAGGGGAGCGATGTATTTTTTAATTTGACGGCTTATGAGCAGAGAAAAGATTATAAGGATTAGAAAGAAGAATGGAATAAGTATCCACCAAAGCTTATATACAGAAGTTACGGCGTTATTAAAATAGGTGTAGTTAAGTTTCGGAGTAACCATAAGCACGGTTCTTTTAAGGCCGTTATTGTTGACGTAAGATAATTTTGATATTTCATAGTTTTCTGAAAATCTGCCTGTCAAAAAATTGAATTCTCTTTTCGTAAGGTACTCTTTATCTCCGAACAAGGTGCCTTCAACAATTTTATAATTTTTGTCTAAAATACTGTAATCACTTACTACCTTTACTCCGTCTTCGTAGCTTGCCTTTACTACCATATAAAAATATTTGCCTTTTCTTGTCATTGAGGAAACTTCAATAAAATCATTTTGGCTGAAATCCGGTATTTTATCTATTTCACTTTTGGTAAAGGAAAGCGATTGCGGAACATTGTCGCTTTTAACAAGTATATTATTGTTTTCATCTAAAACTATAAATCTCACATCTTTATAACGCTCAATAGGTATAGACTCAAAATCGTCGTTTTTTAACTTGTCAAGATATTTAGTAAATTCACTAATGGTCGGTGTATTTACAATGCTGTAAAGGCTCAATTCCATAATTAAATACACCATCATAAATAAACCGATTGCCGAAACGGTAAAAAGCATAAGCCATCTGATATAAATTGATGTAACGCTATTCTTTTTGATTTTTTTAAACCGCATCTATTTTGTACCCCAATCCTCTTATCGTTTTTATATATTTTGGATTTTTCGGATCATCTTCAATTTTTTCTCTCAAATTTGAGATGTGAACCATCATTGTGTTGTCATCGGTTTCAAAAAACTCTCCGTTTATGCAGGCATAAAGCTGTGCTTTAGTGTACACCCTTCCCGGTGAGCTCATTAATTTAATCAGAATTTTAAGTTCGGTAGAGGTGAGGGGAACAATATTGTCGTTTTTAGTAAGAACAAAATTTTCAAGGTCAACGCAAAGCTCACCTATTCTGATATATCTCTCTTTTTTGTTTTCCGTCCCATCGCTGCCCAAATGATAAAACCTGCGAAGGCTTGCGTTTATTTGAGCTATAACCTCCATGGGGTTAAAGGGTTTGGTGATGTATGCGTCTGCACCGATATTGAGTCCCAAAATGCGGTCATTGTCGCTGCTTTTGGCTGAGAGAATTATTATCGGCACGTTGCTGAACTGCCTTACGGCTTTTGTAAGTTCATAGCCGTTAATTTTAGGCATCATTATGTCAAGAACCAGCAAATTGAATTTTTCGTTTTGTATTGCCTCAAGGGCCTGGGCGCCGTCTGAAGCAGTTGTAACTTCAAAATTGCTGCCCTCAAGATAAAGCCGCAGAAGCTCAGAAATATCCAGATCATCTTCAGCTATTAAAATTTTGTATTTCAAATTTATCACTTCCTTTCGATTTTACGTCTATTTTATATAGTACTATCGTAAATATATCATTAATTAAAGCTAAACAAATCTTAAGATTGACCTTTGAATAGGAAGAAATACGCATAGAATAAATAAAAACGGCAGCTAAAAGCTGCCGTTTTGTATATTTTAGGGCTTTGCCGTCAGCCTTTGAAAGTAGGATAATAATTATTCGATTATTGGGCTCCGGTAAACTGGCTTCTGTAAAGCTCCGAGTAAAATCCGCCTTTATCAAGAAGCTCCTGATGTTTACCTGTTTCCACAATCTGTCCGTCGTTCATAACTAAAATCATATCGGCTTTTCTGATTGTGGAAAGGCGGTGAGCTATGACGAAGCTTGTCTTGTTTTTCATTAATTCTTCCATAGCGTCCTGAATTAAGAGCTCGGTTCTTGTGTCAACGGAGCTTGTAGCTTCGTCGAGAATAAGAACGGCGGGATTTGCAAGGACAGCTCTGGCAATAGTTAAAAGCTGTCTCTGACCCTGTGAAATATTTGTGCCGTCCTCATCCAAAGCCATGTTGTATCCGTCGGCATAGGTGGAAATAAAGCTGTTGGCTTTTGCCGAAACCGCTGCATTTTTAATATCTTCGTCTGATGCATCGGGATTGCCGTAGGCTATATTGTCACGAACTGTTCCCTTGAAAAGCCATGTATCCTGCAATACCATACCGAAGGTTTTTCTAAGCTGTGCCCGTGAAAGCTTTCTTATATCAATTCCGTCAACCTTTATGCTTCCGGAATTAATATCGTAAAATCTCATTAACAGGTTTACAATAGTTGTTTTTCCCGCTCCGGTAGGGCCTACAATAGCTATAAGTTGACCGGGTTTAACGTGAAGGTTAAAGTTGCGGATAAGGGGCTTATCCGGCGAATAGCTGAACTCAACGTTTTCAAAAGAGATTTCTCCTTTAGGGGAGGGAAGGTCATATTCTGCCGTTTCCTCGGGTTCATCCTCCTGTTCGAGAAGAATGAAAACTCGTTCTGCCGAAGCGAGGGAGGACTGTATGTTGTTTGCAATATTTCCAAGGTCTGAAATAGGCTGAGTGAACATTTTTGAATAAGTGATAAAGCTTGTAACGTCACCGAGGGTTATCATCTTGTTAAAGACGTAAACGCCGCCGGCAACGCAGATCATAACATATCCGATGTTGTTTATGAAGTTAAGCAAGGGCATAATCGTACCGGAAATAAACTGAGCCTTTCTGCTTGAATTATAAAGCTCTTCGTTAATTTCGTTAAATTCGTCGATAGCTTCTTTTTCGTGGCCGAACACCTTTACAATATTGTGGCCGTTATACATTTCTTCAATATGTCCGTTAAGCTCTCCGGTATGGTCCCACTGGGCACGGAAATACCGCCTTGAACGCTTTGAAATGAAAAAAGCCACTATAAGGCAAGCCGGGATAACCGAAAGGGTTATAAGGGTCATTTTCCAGCTTACATAAATCATCATGGCTAAAACACCAACAAGGGTCGCTGTGGAAGTGACAATCTGAGTAAAGTTGTTTTGTAGTGTGTTGCTTATGTTATCTATGTCGTTCATAATGCGGCTGAGGATTTCGCCTTTTGTGTTGCTGTCAAAATACTTAAGTGGCAATCTTGAAATTTTCTGGTTAATCTTCTCACGCATATCCCTGACAACGGTCTGGGTAATACCTGCCATAGTGTAGTTTTGCACAAAAGTAAAAATTGCGCTTCCAATATAAACCGAGAGAAGAGTAAGGAGTGTTTTTCCAATTGCAGTCATATTAATTTGCTGACCGGAAAGCCTTACCTGAATCTGCTGCTGAATCGTATCTACTGAATCACCTAAAAGCAACGGGCCGATAATATTGAGAACCGTTGCTGCAATTCCGCCGAGGAGGGCAATAATTACCGGAA
>CAUDRD010000072.1 GCA_958451705.1 uncultured Oscillospiraceae bacterium | reverse complement strand
TCCGACTTTAACTGTATAGGGCTTATCTCCTGCAAAAGAAGCGGCTACAATATGAAGCTTCTTAGCTCCTGCAGGTATTGAAACTGTATTTCCGCTGGGGATAAGAGCATTTTTCTTATCTGCGGGGCCAAATTTAAATACTACGCCGCCGCATTCAACGGTTTCGGGGAACATCTCTCTCGGAAGTGCTTCTTTGTTGGGAAGTCCGCCGGGAACAAAATTGTAATTTTCGCGTGTGACACATACGTTATATTCAAGTTCAACAGGTTTCTGAACAACAGGAGCGGCGGCTTTCTTAGCCTTTTTAAGAGTCAGAGCAAATGTCTTTACCTCAAAAGGTTTAAGGTTGAACTTAATTTTGCCGCCGGTTACTTTAACATTTTCAATAACCTCTTCACTTGCAAAAACAGATTTTGCAAGTCTGATGCCATCGGCAACAGTGAGTTCAACTCCTGTCTGCTCTTTGCCTGTAAGTTCATTAACTCTTACAATAACTTCGTCGGAATTCTGAGCCTTCTTAATACAGCGGATAGCGGCATCGCCTTTTATCTGAGCGAATGAATAGCTGGTTCCATAAACGCCTGTATGAACATCAGTTTCGAATGTGTTCATAGGTTGGTTGAAATATGCTGCATTGAGCTGTGTTCCGAGAACGCTCTCACCTTCATGTGAATAAATAGCAAATCCGTAACGGTTAAGACCAAGGTCAAGGGTGTTCTGAGAACTGTCTTTAAGGTAAGCTGAACGAGGAGTATGCATACCTGTAAGACGAAGAGTGTTGCTTTCGGGCTTATCCCATCCGTAACGTGAATCGCTGAATACAGAAACGCCATATTCTCCGCCGATATCGGTAATATCAGCCCACATCTGAGCGGGAACTTCATAAAGCTTTTTAGTATTATTGTTTCTGCTAATGTATCCGAGACCTAAATCATACTTAGCTTTCGGATTTTCCGCAGTAAATGTAAAGTTGGTCTTAAGAAGCTTTCTCATACTGCGCCAGTCAATTTCGTTGAAGAAATCAACATACTCGCCATTAGCTGAAAGAGATACTACCTGACGGAAAACAGATTCACCGTAACGTTTTACAGTTTCTATTGCAACTCTTGCAGGACCGTCTTCTTTTATTCTGATGCTCTGAAGCTTCGGCACTGCTGTGTGCTTTGCCATAACTTCATCGTAGCAAAGCTCCCATGCGGGATAAACGCCGCTGCCATTGTAATTAAATATGCGCATTTCAACGGGCTGTTCAAGAAGCTGCTTATTAAGCTTTTTATCGAGTATGCTGCAAACGTCGCCATTCTCGTTAAGAGCGACAACAAACTTGTCGTTTTCGAGTCTTCTTTCATTAATACGAAGACCTGTAAAGATACCACACGCCTTTGTGCTTTCACGCACATCATATACACGGTAACCTACAGAGGGAACATCGGCAACAAAAGCTATTCTGTACATATTGCCTTTTCTGTAAACGATCTGTGAGGGAACCTCATTGCCCTTTTCGTCGTAAACGGCAACAAAAACAGGACTGTTATCAAAACGCAGTTCTGCAACTACAGTATCGTTTCTTCTGCCCTGAACGGGGTTATTGACAACAACAGCTTTTCCTTTAACAAAGGAAGTATCAAGACGTGAAGCAACCTCGCCTACTGCACTTCTGTATTCCTCTGAAAATTCATTGAGAGAAAGTACATAATCGTTCCAGTTGCGCTTATAGCACTCCATAAGAGATGTACCTGTAATATCGTCATGGAACTGGTGAGAGATTACTCTCTTCCACGCCTTTTCAAGCTTTGCCTGAGGATATGCGTATCCGTTCATCCAAACAGCTGCGCTTGCGCTTCTCTCCGCTGCATCTGCAAGCTGTTCAGCACGTCTGTTAAAGCGTTTGCCTGCTGTTCTCGAAGTATAAGAGCCTACGCCGTGGTTCTGAGAAACAAGCTCTGTTTTCCAAACCGGAAGTTTGCTCTTCTGCTCGTCGGTAAGCTCAGCGTCCATATCTTTAAATATCTGATCTGCCGGTGCGCTTAAAACATCCCATTCGCTTGATGGATTCTCTTTAATTTCTCTGCAAACAGTTGCAACTGATTCCTCTTTGGGAGAGCCGCCTCTGTCGCCTACGCCGTGATAAATGAAAGTGTACGGAAGGTCATAATCAGTTATGTTTTTCGGAAGCTTTTCGAGTACGCCTTTATTCTTTTTTACTTCACTGAGAACAGAACAATAGCTGCGTGCGTCAAGAGAAGCATAGATTGAATTTCCGTCAACGCCCTGCCATTTTCCCAAATCGAAAGGAATACCAAAAGCGGAACTCCAGGGAAGCTTCTGAGTGGAGAAGCCCATAAGGTTAGCATGGTGAGCTATTGAGGGAAGAGCCCAGCCAAAGCCGAAACAGTCGGGAAGATAAATATCTTTGCTCTCTTTGCCGAAAGTTTTGCGGAAATAATCGTTTCCGTAAAGAATATTTCTGAAAAGAGCCTCCGGCGAAGGAACGTTAACATCACCATTTTCATAGGAACTGCCGCAAACATTCCATCTGCCCTGTGCCACATAATCTTTCAGTTTTTCGAAAAGCTCAGGATAATACTCCTCCATAAGCTCGTAGCGATAGCTGCCTTCGAAATTGAACTTATAGTCTGGATATTTCTCGAAAAGATAGAAATTATCTTTAAGAGTTTTGGGAATATATTCCCTTAAAGTTGTTTCAAAATTCCAACACCATGTGGTGTCAAGGTGAGCTGTACCCACCGTATAAATTTTTGGTTTCTGCATTTTTACGCCTCCTAACTGATTTTACACCTGACTAATTTTTGAGCTGGTAAAATCAATTGTAAGGATTATATCATATTTACAAAATGTTTTCATTAACTAAGCTGAGAAAAAATGCACAAAAAGCGGTTGTATTTTTTTACAACCGCCTAAAAAGTACAAAACGCTATTCAATTTTACAAATATCTCTCACAACCTCAGCTGCAAGCAAAAATCCCGCAACTGGAGGAGTAAAAGAAATACTTGCAGGAACCCGTGAAAGCTGTGTACTTGACCAAGGCTGCTCTTTTGAATAAACTACCTTTAATTTTTTAACGCCTCGGTTTTTCAGTTCTCTTCTCATAACCCGACAAAGAGGACAGACGCTGGTTTTGTAAATATCCGAAACCTCAAAGAGCTCAGGGTGCAGCTTATTACCTGTACCCATACACGAAATAAGCGGAATACTTCTCTTCTGACATTCCAGCGCAATATCTATTTTTGCGCTTACTGTATCAATTGCATCAACTACATAAGTACAGGAACTTGAAAAATATTTTTCTCCGTCACCTGCATTGTAAAAAGCGGCAATAGCTTCAGTTTTACATTGTGGATTGATATCGTTAATACGTTCAGTGGCAATTTGTACCTTCTTTGTGCCTAATGTTGAATGAAGAGCATAAAGCTGCCGGTTTATGTTTGTAATATCGACTTCATCGCTGTCTATTAAAATGAGCTTACCTATTCCTGCTCGTGCCAAAGCCTCAGCAGCGTATGATCCTACGCCGCCGAGACCGAAAATCATTACTGTGCTTTCATTAAGCTTTCTGAAATTCTCTTCACCGATTAAAGAGATTTCTCTCGAAAATTCTTCTTTTGTCAATACGTTATCAGCCATTATAACCAACCATCTTTTTAAGTGAATCCATATAACCTTTATTATACGGTGCAAAGACATAGTTAATCATTAAAACATCCTGTATACCATGCTCCTTAATAAAAGACGGAAGATCCATTTTAATCTTTCTCGGGTCAGTTACATAGATTTCCTCATAATTCTCAATAAGGAAAGGAACGAAGGCGTTTCCGTAGGACTCTTTTACAACAATAATCTTTTTACCGTTTTTGTTGCCTGTAGTAATTTTAGCAATAGGTGTATCTCCCTGAATAAAGGCAAGGTACTTATTTGAGTTTTCAACCTGCGTTCTGACAATAGACAGCGGAATCTGGTTCGTCATGGTTGCATCGTAGGAATAAACACCGGTTGCCTGTGTCTGAGGCAGGAAGTACTCAACGTAATCAGGATTTTCTTTAAGCATTTCACTTTGAGTAAATCCATAATAGCTTCCAACAAAGCCCTCTATTTTTCCGCTTTGATAGCTGGATAAAGGCTTAGGCGTTAATCCGGCAGTTTCAGCAAAAGCTGTATATCCATAATAAGCGCCTCTTGCAGTCCAGTGATGGTCTGTACGGAAATAAATATATTCATCTGTATGATTTTGGATTTTACTGTAAGCATCAACAGTTTTTATATTGCTGCTTAAAGCATCATACGCCATTGAAATACCTTTTTTCTCGGATTTATTGCCGGTATGGTATTTTTCAGCACTGTAAAACTCAAGAGAAGTTGGAGCCAGCAAAACATAAACCTGAGAATCCGGAATCTTTTTAGCAAAAGAATTAATAACAGCAGAATAATTCTTCATACGTGAGTCGGCTGTATAAAGTTCCATAGCAGATTTTCGTGTATGGTCAAGAATAATATAACCACTCTGCTGATACTCGTGGTTTTCCGCATTATCCTGTGGCTTTGTCTCAGTAGCTTGTGTAACGGGCTCGGTAGATTCCGCCGGCGGCATTGAAACATCCGCTTCACCGCCAAGCTGATCGCTTCCGTTAGGCTTTTGTACAATGGAAATTCCATCTCCACTCTGATTCTGAGTGAAAGGTGTTGTTATTTTTTTGTTTACGTTAAGGAAAAAGTCACGGAACGGAAAAGTATCGGAATAATACTCCTCAAAATCTTTGGTAAAAGTTCCGCTGAAAAGCGCCTGAAAGCTAAACTCGGGCATGGTTTTTAGGTTTCTCTTCTCAGTTTCAGAAACGGTAGCATCAGTATCCATTGCACTGTATAAACCTAAAAACAGAATGGGAAGTATGAATAAAGCTATTGCCGAAACGGCTACTGCTTTATTTTTATAAAAAAGATGAACTGTAGAATCGGCATAATTGTTTCCCTTTGTATTAGAAAGCCTGTTTTTCTTTCTGCGGAAAACATCCGCCCTTTTATTTTTGTTTTCCTCCTCCAGTATCTTAGTGTAAGGGGAAGGATTTCTCAAATTGCGTGTATCGAATTCATTCATATGGTCTCTTTTTCTCATTTTAAAATCCTCCCTCTCTTTAGAATCTGAAATAAAGGAACGGATTATAGCTACTGCCTACAAGGGCCGCTGTGCATATAAACAACATCACGGTATTATATGCAACAGTGACAAGTCCCACAGCAGTATTTGCACCCTTTCCTTTTTGTGCAGCATGTGCCAACAGTTTTTTAACCAGTACCGAAACAGGAATACAGGCAATAACAAGAACGATAATAAGAAGCAGATTGTTTTTAAGCAGCAGCGTATCCGTAGAAAGGACAAATGGCTGACCACTCAGGCCGAACATAAGCTTCAGCATATGACCGAGTCTCGACATATCGTCGAAGTAGAAGAAGACCCAGCCTACAAGTATAATTAAGATAGAATAGATATGGCCGAATATTGACGGCAGCTTATCTAGAACCTTATGGAAGAACAGTTTTTCAAACATCAAGAACACAAAGTAATACAGTCCCCAAAGAATAAAGTTCCAGCTTGCACCGTGCCAAAAACCGGTTAAAAGCCATACGATAAACATATTTCTGACGAAGTGGCTTCTGTTTCCTCCGAGAGGTATATAAAGATAATCACGGAAGAAAGAGCTTAAGGTGATATGCCATCTTCTCCAAAACTCAGTTATGGATTTTGAAATATAAGGGAAGTTGAAGTTTTCAACATATGTGAAACCAAACATCTTTCCTAAACCGATTGCCATATCCGAATATCCGGAAAAGTCAAAGTAAATCTGCATTGCATAGAAGAATATTCCCGTCCATGCTCCTACTACGGAAAGACCTGCTAAATCGCTGCCTAAAAGATTGGATGTGATTTCACCGGCAAGGTTTGCCAAAAGCACTTTTTTTCCAAGACCTGCTGCAAACCTTGTTATTCCAGCCGAAAATCCCTGCAGAGTTGTTCTTCTGTTATCAATCTGTTCGTCTATATCGGCATACCTCAAAATCGGTCCGGCAATAAGCTGCGGGAACAGAGAGACAAACAACAGGAAATTTGCAAACGAATGCTGAACTTTAACTTTATCTCTATAAACGTCTACTGTATAAGAAATCGTCTGGAAGGTGTAAAAGGAAATACCTATGGGAAGATTAAAACTCGGAACGGGAATTCCGGTTCCGAAAACCGCATTGATATTCTCAACGAAAAATCCAGAATATTTAAAAATACCCAGCATAGAAAGGTTAATTACAAGAGAAGCAACCAGCGCCGCTTTTGCCTGCCACTGGTTTCTATGCTTTTCGATTATCAGTCCGTTGGTATAGTCGACTACTGCACTGAAAATCAGAAGTATTACCCACACCGGCTCTCCCCAGGCATAAAAAAGCAGCGACATAATAAGCAAAAGAATATTTTTCGCTTTCATGCCGCGCATAAGGAAATAAAGACCTAAACAGATAGGCAAAAAAATGTAAATGAAATTAAGACTTGAAAAAACCACCTGTACTCTCTCCCTTACACAGTTATGAAACTACGAATGGATTCAAAGGTTTTTTCTCCGATTCCGCTGACATTTGTAATTTCTTCAATAGATGAAAAGCCGCCGTTTGCAGAGCGGTATTCAATTATTGCCTGAGCTTTAACCGGACCTATACCGTTTAGGGAAAGCAGATCTTCATAACTACAGGTGTTTATATTTATCAATTCACTACCTTTAGTTTCACTTTGGGTAGTTAAATTTGAAGAAATAACATTGCTCGTAAAGCTATCTTCTGATGGCGCAACATTAGAAACCGATACAGAAACCTCGGTATTCTCTATCGGCAAAAGCAGCGGCACAGAAAATGTTCTATACAAAATCAGAGCTGCAATGAGAAGAAAAGTAGCGGATAAAATAAAGTACTTTGCCCTGCCCTCTTCTTCCATGCAAACACATCCATTCATGTTCTTTATTAGTGAAAATTTTATCACATACAGGCAGGGCTTTCAATAACAAATCGGTTACAATTTATTGCAAATTGTAACAATAGTATAACCAATTTTAACATACTTTTTCTAATTCTTTTTTCAGCCTTTGAATTATCTTTTTTTCGAGCCGAGAAATATAGCTTTGCGATATACCCAGTATGTCCGCAACCTCTTTTTGTGTATGTTCTTTCTCGCCTCCTATTCCGAATCTCATTTTCATAATTATTTTTTCTCTGCCGTTTAATTTTTCCAAAGTTTCAGTAAGCAGATTTTTCTCATCTTCCAGTTCAATATCTCGGTTTACGATATC
>CAUDRD010000071.1 GCA_958451705.1 uncultured Oscillospiraceae bacterium | reverse complement strand
CGTTCCTTTACCTCTTCTTCACTTGTAGAACGCTTTACAGCCTTTTCACATGGGTTTTCATCAGTTACAAAAACAGTTTTGCCTCTCGCCTTTACGGCAAGACTCATATTTTCGCCCTCAGCTGCATAAAATGACATCTCACAGCCTATAAGGGGAACCTCTTTACGGTAGAGATTTTCAAGGGCTGAGAGAACACCTTTCGCAGCGGTAACGTCGTCTTTTTCTCTTTTGCCGAACATTTCTTTTCCCCTGTGTCCGGTAAAATATCCGTCGGTAAATCCCGAACGTGAAAAAACGCTTCTGAGCCTTTCACGCCTATCAAAATCATAATTTCCGTCTAATGCACTTTTACAGCTTTCCACTGCCGCAGCCACATATTCAGGCCGTTTCATTCTGCCCTCTATCTTAAAGGAAGTCACTCCCGCCTTTGAAAGCTTTTGAAGATGTTCGATGAGCGATAAGTCCTTAAGGCTTAAGTCGTTACCTGTTCCGCCGGCAGCTGAAAAAGGCAAACGGCAGGGCTGGGCACAAAGACCTCTGTTTCCGCTTCTGCCCCCTAAAACTGCGCTTAGATAGCACTGACCCGAAACGCACATGCAAAGAGCTCCGTGTACAAAAACCTCAAGCTCCGCTTTACACTGACCGGCAATTTCCTCTATTTCTTCAAAACTCATTTCACGGGCAAGGACCACCCTTTTAAAGCCCATATCTTCAAGCTCACGCACTCCAGAAAGAGTGTGTACCGACATCTGTGTAGATCCGTGAAGGGGCATTTGCGGCGCACACTCTTTGGCAAGAGACACGACGCCTAAATCCTGCACAATAAATGCGTCAACTCCTGCAAGACAGCCCTGCTCCATAGCCGATTGAGCGGTTTCCATTTCACGGTCACCTACAAGAGTATTTACCGCAAGATAAACTTTTACCCCTCTTGCATGGCAGTAAGAAACACCCTTGGCAAGCTCATCAAAGGAAAAGTTAGCGGCGTTTTTTCTGGCACTGAGCTCTTTTCCACCTAAGTAAACTGCATTTGCACCGCAACGCACCGCCGCAACAAGGGACTCAAACGAACCTGCCGGAGCTAAAATTTCGCCCTTAACCATTTATCTCTTTCCCTCTGCGGCAAGTTTTGCCTGAAGCTTCTGAACCTCACGGCTGAGTCTTTCAACTTCTCTTCTGGCAACCTCAACTTCCATGCGTGCCCTTGCTGAATCTTCAAGATAATCCTTTATCTGACCTCTGAGGTTGTCGGCGCTTTTTTCCGCCTTTTTATACATATCGCAGTAGTCGAGAGCAGAAAGCACTGCCGCCTGTGTAACGGAAACGCCTGCGTTATCATTTAAAATTTCCATCATTTTTTCATTGAGCTCATCACCAAGAGCTGCTGTATATTCAACGCTGTCATCGGTAAGAATAGAATATTCAGACCCGCAAACCGTAAGCTTTACTTTGTTCTTTTCCATTTTTGCACCCCATTTTTATCGAAAGATGTATATACACTGTTTATTATACAATATAAAGTCTCCTTTATAAAGGTTTTTTTACGCTATTTTACACGATAAATCCCGATTTTCGTCACAAAGCACCTATATTATGTAACAAATGCTCAATTATGTCAGAACAATTTCGTTATATTACCACCGTCTTTATGGTTGAAAATGTGGGGTTTTTAGTATAAAATATATAATATCTTCTGGATAAACGCACTTTTTTACATCAATTTTTGGAGGAATTGTATGAATTATTCATTATCTAAAGCTCAAATGTCAGAGCTTATACAGCAAAAGCTTTCACACCTGTTCGGCGTCTCTGCAAAGGAGGCCAGCTACGAACAGTTTTATAAAGCTCTCGCAACAATCATAAAAGATATGATGAACTCCGGAAGAAGCGAATTTGATAAAAAGGCCATAAACGGCAGCGGAAAGCACGTTTATTACCTGTGCATGGAGTTCCTCATGGGCCGCTCTCTTAAAAACAACCTTTACAATTTGGGACTTACCAAAACCGCTGAAGAGGCTCTTAAAGATTTCGGAATCACTCTCGAAAATCTCTATGAAAGCGAGCCTGACGCCGGTCTTGGAAACGGAGGTCTTGGAAGACTTGCAGCCTGCTACCTTGACGGCCTTGCCTCTCAGGGCTACCGTGCAACAGGATATTCAATTCTCTATGAATACGGTATTTTCAAACAGAAGATAGTTGACGGCTGGCAGACTGAGCTTCCCGACTCATGGCTCCCCGGCGGAGACGTATGGCTTGTTCCCAAAGAGGAATGTTCAATAGAAGTACGCTTTGGCGGAAAGATAAACGACGGCTGGGACGGCTCCTACCACTACGTTGAGCACACAGACTACACAAGCGTATACGCTGTACCCAACGATATGTACGTTTCCGGTAAGGACGGCAGAGGCATAAGCGTTTTAAGACTTTGGCAGTCAAAGGCACCCGGCTTTGACATGAACCTTTTCAATCAGGGAGATTATATGCGTGCTATGGAACGCACTGCAATGGCTGAGGTTATAAGCAAGGTGCTGTACCCTTCAGACAACCATCCCGAAGGAAAAAGCCTTCGTCTTCGCCAGCAGTACTTCCTTGTTTCAGCATCCATTCAGGATATTGTCCACCGTCATCTGCGTGAGTACGGCACAATGGATAATTTTGCCGATAAAGTTGCTATCCATGTAAACGACACTCATCCCACAATGGCTATTCCGGAGCTTATGAGAATCCTTCTCGATGAGTGCGGATACGGCTGGGACGAAGCCTGGAAGGTTGTAACAAGCACAATCGCTTACACAAACCACACCGTTATGAAGGAAGCTCTCGAGTGCTGGCCGGAAGACCTTATCCGTTCAATGCTCCCGAGAATTTATCAGATTACAAAGGAAATCGACAATCGCCTGAGAAAATTCATCTGGGACAGCACAGGCAAAGCTGATGCTGTTGAGAGAATGGCAGTTATTTCAAACGGAGTTGTACGCATGGCAAACCTTTGCGTCGCTTCATGCCACAGCGTAAACGGAGTTTCCGCTCTCCACAGTCAGATCCTTAAAGAAACCGTTTTTAAAGATTATTACACTCTTTTCCCGGCTAAGTTTAAAAACGTCACAAACGGCATTGCTCACCGCCGCTGGCTCTGTCAGTCAAACCCCCGTCTTGACTCATTCCTTTCAGAGCTTTTAAATGCGGATTTCTCCCACGATGCCGCCGCTCTTTCAAAGCTTGCCGCTTATAAAGACGACAAATCCGTGCTCAATGAGCTTGAAAAAATCAAAACCGCAAATAAAAAGGATTTCGCAAAGCTTGTTAAAAAGACAAACGGCATTGATATTGACCCGGAATCCATTTTCGACGTTCAGGTAAAGCGTCTCCACGAATATAAACGTCAGAACCTTAACGCCCTTAATATTCTCGCTCAGTATCTTGAAATTAAGGCAAATCCCTCCGGAAACTTTGTACCGAAGACATATATTTTCGGCGCAAAAGCTGCTCCCGGATACTTTATGGCTAAAAAGATAATAAATCTTATCTGCTCCATTGCAGACCTTGTAAACAACGACCCCGACGTTAAGGGCAGACTTAAAGTTGTGTACATGGAAGACTATAACGTAACTCTTGCAGAAAAGCTTATGCCGGCCGCAGATATAAGCGAACAGATTTCTCTTGCAGGAACCGAGGCAAGCGGTACAGGCAACATGAAGCTCATGCTTAACGGCGCAATCACTCTCGGCACTCTCGACGGAGCTAACGTTGAGATTCACGAAGCAGTGGGAGACGACAACATCTTCCTTTTCGGCATGACAACGCCTGAGGTACAGCAGCTTAAACGAATGGGCTATCATCCCGACCAATACTATCACAACAACCCCGAGCTTCATAAGATCCTCGATATGATTAACTCCGACATTGCCGGCAAGGCGTTCCGTGAGGTCGGTTTTGCCCTCATTAACAGCGATCCCTACATGGCTCTTGCTGATTACTCCGACTACCGCCGTGTACAGGAGCATATTTCAGAAGTCTGGAAAGACAGAGAAACCTGGAACAGAATGTCACTCATCAACATTGCCGGTGCGGGAAGATTTGCAGCGGACAGAGCTGTTAAGGAGTACGCAGATAATATCTGGTTTACCTCTCCCGTGGAATAAGACTTTTATTACACATCTGATATTTTACAGTTTACAAAATCTTAACCGCTGACAGAAAAGCGGATTTATGGTAAAATAATTTTAAGCGGGGCGAAGCTTCACAGCTTAGCCCCTTATTTTTGACGACAGGTGATTTTCATGAGCAACATTCCCTTTAACTCCCGCGATATAAAATATAAGTATCCTTTCGGAGCTGTAAGCAGCGGTGCCGAAATAACCCTTCGGATAAATCTGCCCCGTTTTTTACAGTGCAGCTATGCCTTTCTTGTTATCCACCGTGATGACCTTTATCAGCCCCACTGTGTTCAAATGGAGTGGAACGGCATGGACGGTGACGACCACGAGTGGTGGAAAATAGTCTACACCCTTCCCGAAACTCCCGGGCTTTACTGGTATCACTTTGAGTATGAAACGCCCTACGGAAGAAGCTGTATTTTCAACAGCGGAAACGGCATAGGCCGAATAGGCGGAGTAAGCGCAGACTTTCAGCTGACCGTTTATTCAAAGGATTTCACTGTTCCTCAGTGGCTTCAGGGAGGAATTATCTATCAGATTTTCCCCGACAGATTCGCAAAATCGGATAGTGTAAAAAAGAACGTGCCGTCAAATAAAATCATGCACAGCAACTGGGGCGAAGAGCCATACTGGAAACCAAATGAAAAAGGCAAAGTTCTCAACAACGACTTTTTCGGCGGCGACCTTAAGGGTATAGAAGAGAATCTCACCCATATTAAGGAATTAGGAGTCACCTGTATTTACCTTAACCCGATTTTTGAGGCTTTTTCAAACCATCGTTACGACACCGGAGACTATTCAAAAATAGACCCACTTCTGGGCACTGAGGAGGATTTTAAAAGTCTTTGTAAAGAGGCTGAAAAACTCGGAATTAAAATAATTCTCGACGGAGTTTTCAGCCACACCGGCGACGACAGCATATATTTTAACAAATACGGTAATTACGGCGAAAGCGGAGCTTACCGGGACAAAAATAGCAAGTATTATAAGTGGTATAAATTTAAAAGCTGGCCCAACGATTATGAATCCTGGTGGGGAATTGAAACTCTCCCCGAGGTAAAGGAGGAATGTCCCGACTTTATAGATTTCATAACGGGAGAAAATGGCATTGTACGCAAATGGCTCCGCCTGGGAGCTTCGGGATGGCGTCTCGACGTTGCCGACGAGCTGCCCGACGTCTTTCTCGATTCCCTTCGAAAAGCGGTCAAAGAGGAAAAAAGCGACGCCCTTGTTTTAGGAGAAGTATGGGAGGATGCCTCCAACAAATACGCTTATTCCAGCCGCAGAAGATACCTTTTAGGCCAGCAGCTTGACAGCGTTATGAATTATCCCTTTGCCGCCGCCATACTCCACTATCTCAGAAGCGGCAACGCAGACCTTTTTGCACAGTCCGTTTTGACTATTCTCGAAAACTATCCGCCACAGGTCATAAATATCCTTATGAACCACATCGGCACCCATGACACAGTAAGAGCTATAACTTTGCTTGCCGGGGAACAGTGCCGCAGTGGAGACAGACAGTGGCAAAGCGGAAGAAAGCTTTCTGAGCTTGAGTATGAACAGGGTATCCGCCTTATGAAAATGGCTTCGGCAATTCAGTACACCCTCCCCGGTGTTCCATCCCTTTATTACGGCGACGAGGCCGGAATGGAAGGCTATCAGGACCCGTTTAACAGAGGCTGCTATCCTTGGGGAAAAGAAAATCAGGAGCTGCTGAACTGGTATAAGCTTTTGGGAAAAATCAGAAAGGCCTGTCCTGCTCTCAAAGACGGCAATTTTGAGTCCATTTCATCAGGAAACAAGTGCGTAGCTTTTGCAAGGGAAAAAGACGAAAACGGTATACTTGCCATTGTAAACCGCAACGATTACACCCTTAATTTTATTTTCCCCTTCCAGTGGCAGTGCAGTGAATGTCTTACGGGAATTGAGGCCCAGTATAACTACATCGACATGCCGCCTATGAGTGTAGCGATTTTAGGTAAAGGCGAATGGGTGGAAAAGCTTGCCGAGGAGCTTTGCAAAAAATAAGATAAACGCACGGCAAATAAATTAATAGGAGGCTGAAAACGTGAAAATTACAGCCAGAAAATATATTCAGGACTTACCCTACAGCCTTCATGATATGTATATAACGGATATAGAATTTACGGATAGCACATTGAAAATGGAATTTCCATACGGAATTGTGGAAATTGGAAACCCGTGCAGACAGACAAAAGGCAAAGCTTTTGTGAAATTTAAAGATGTTGACTACGATTTTTCTTATGTTTATATTTTAGATTTCTGCGGCAATATAGGCTCCTTTACAGGAGAAAAACTGACTTTAAAGGAATTTGTTTCAGATTTTTCTGACAACTCCTTTGAGGTAATAGACGAAACCTACGGATACAATCTTTCAAAATTTTCCGGTTTACTTTCAGTGAATAATGATGTCAAGGAGTGCATTATAGAAATATATCACCATGGAAACATGGAATATGTAACCGAAGAGTGATTTTTGAATTTAAGAATTTAAATAGAAAAATTTTCATTTGTTACCCGAGGTGACCTATTGCTCGTTACCTTGGGTAATGTGCTATTTTTACCTCAGGAGGTGAAATCTATGTCTAAATATTCAAGCGGAGAGATTGCCGCAATGTGCAGCGTATCGGTTCGCACGGTACAGTATTATGACCGCCAGAATCTTCTTAAACCCTCTGAAATTTCAGAGGGAGGCAGAAGGCTCTATACAGACGAGGATGTTAAAAATCTGAGACTCATATGTATGTTCCGTTCCCTGGGACTTTCCCTTAACTGCATCAAGGAGATTGTGGAAAGCGGCAACGCAAAGGAAATTCTTCTGACTCTTTTAGAAGAACAGGAAAAGCTGCTCACCGGAGAAATATCCGAGCTGCAAAAAAAGAAGGATGCCGTTATATCGGTAAAAAAGGATATTGAAGAGTGCGGATTTCTAACCGTTAATTCATCCCAGGACATAGAGCACAGAATGAAAAGCAAAAAGACTTTAGGCAAGGTACACGGAGCAATGATTGCGGTAGGCATTGTAATGGACATTCTCGAAATAATCGGACTTGTCCACTGGATAAGAACCGGAGATTTTCTGCCCTTTGTTCTGCTTTTGCCTTTCATTATAGCCATGGGAACAGCCATAACCGCCATGTACTATAAGGCAACATCCTATATCTGCCCCCACTGCAAA
>CAUDRD010000070.1 GCA_958451705.1 uncultured Oscillospiraceae bacterium | reverse complement strand
TACCCAAATAACGCTTGTAGGCTGATACTTATAAGCTATAGAAAGGTTTGCATTGATAACCTTAGCTTCTCTTGAAGGAGCCTTATCGCTTGTAAAGGAAATCAAAGCTGTATAGTTGCTGAAGTTGTTTGAATTAGCTCCACCAACGCCTGTGATTACCTTATGATATCCGACAGGACCTTCGCTGTCCTGCCATACAAGGTTGCTGTTGCCGAGATCGCCTTTGTCATCTGTGAAAGCGACGTTTGTAAACATGATGCTGTTTCCAACATAGTTTATAAGGAACTTAAGATTTGTTGTAAACTCAAAGCGCTCTGTATCTTTCTTCTGGATGAATGTGTAATTTACATTGTTGACACCCATAGAAATGTAGTGGCCTGTATCACCGAACTTCTGATAACCTGTTGCTTCGTTAATAGCAGCCTGACGGTCTGCCTTAATAGTAGCAAGTTCAACAGGATCTACTGTAACGCCGGGAAGTGTTACAAGGTTTTCTACTGCACGAAGGATAAGAGCCTCTGCAAAGTTAACCTCTGTCTGTGTTGCACCGGGAGTCTTATATGTCTCAATTGCCTTTGCAAGAGCGTCACGGGACTCAGCTGTGTAAGTGTCCTCAGCTTTTACCTTTGACTGTGCAAATGCAACTGTGTCTGCAAGACTGCGTGCGTCGATAATTGTGATTGTGAAGGGGAATTTCTCCTGATGAGCATTTTCAGCTTTGCTCCATCTGGGATCGCTTTCAATTGCATCAACATCAAGTGAACGATAGTCAACTGTGAAGTCGGGCTTAATAACAAGAGATTCTCTTGAAGCAGCCTTATCGCTTGTAAAGGTTACCTCAGCCTCATAGCTGTCCATGCTTCTTGTAGCAGCACCGGCTTTACCGCCGATCATGCCGTCATCCATGGGAGAACCGTTAACCCAGTTGATTGTGCAATTCTTCAGAGCGTCAGCATTTGTGAAGCTGATGTTGTCATAAATAACGTTGTTGGGGTCAAAGTTTACCATCATGTTGTAGATAGTTCTGAAAGTAAACTTCTGATTGTCCTCTGTCTGAACAAATGTGTAATTGATTCCATCAACACCCATTGAGACATAAGCGCCCTTATCCTCAAGGGTATAAGAATCGGTTCCGTAGTTGATCTCGTCAGCTGCGAAAGACGGGATAAGAGCTGCCACCATAACTGTGCAGAGAATAGCTGCTGAAACAATTATGGAAACAATCTTTGTCCACTTTTTACTGCTTGCGGTTTTCATGTTTTTATCCTCCTTTTTTATATAAACAGGAATTTTAACTTCCTGTTTTTTCAGGTTAAAAGCAACTGCAACACCAAAACATTAAATAAAACATGTTGACAATTAATTTTACAAATCAATACTATTAACCCTGAATTTACATATTGACATTTCTGTTTTAACAAAAAAACAGTTTAGCCAACTTGTTTTATGTAAATTGTACACACATTATAGTGCCCATAAGAAAATTTGTCAACCGATTATTGTAATATTTCATTGGTAAAATATGGTATGTATAGCTTCTAATATTTTATTATTGATTATTAAATGAAAATTTTATGATTCATCTTTTATTATAAAATGAAACCTAATAGTTTAAAGTATACTTGGCACAAGAATCCGACTGTTCTACTTTTAGCTGTATAATGTGTCCGATTATTCCTATTTACCCATAATGTTCAAAGAATTCGCTTTAAATTTACTGTATATAAGTTTTCTGTTGACACCCGTATATATTGTATTGTAAAATTATATTTACGTTTAAAAAATCAACTTGGGGAGTGTTATAAAAAATATGGAGTGGTTACAGCAGTTTCAGATAATCCTCAATGACTGCGTAGGTAAAGTAAACGGTTTTTTGTGGGATTTTGCTCTTCTCTTTCTTCTTTGCGGCACAGGTATCTTTTTTACTGTGCGTCTGCGTTTTATTCAGATAAGAAAATTTGGTGAATCCTTTAAGGCAACTTTCGGCTCAATCAAGCTTAAAGGAGAAGCCGCTGACGGAAACGGTATGTCCTCGTTCCAGTCCCTCGCCACAGCCATAGCTGCACAGGTAGGCACAGGAAACATTGTCGGCGCAGCAACTGCCCTTATAGCCGGCGGTCCCGGAGCTATTTTCTGGATGTGGATGAGCGCATTTTTCGGAATGGCGACAATCTACGCTGAAGCAGTTCTTGCACAAAAATATAAAACAGTTCGCAACGGTGAAGTTACCGGCGGTCCTTCATTTTACATAAAAGCCGCTTTCAGCGGAACTTTCGGAAAAGTGCTCGCCGCCATTTTCTCAGTTCTCATCATTTTTGCATTAGGCTTTATGGGAAACATGGTTCAATCAAACTCAATCGGTGATGCATTTAAAAACGCCTTTGGCATTGAACCTATTTATGTGGGTATTGCCGTAGCTATTTTCGCCGGAATTATTTTTCTCGGCGGCGTTAAGAGAATTGCCTCGGTTACGGAAAAAATTGTTCCGATTATGGCGGTATTCTACATTATCGGTTCAATGATTATAATTATCGCCAATATCAAAAACCTTCCCGAAGCCTTCAGGCAGATTTTTGTAGGAGCCTTTTCACCGTCCTCCCTTTTCGGCGGTGCCGTCGGTATTACCGTACAGAAAGCAATGCGCTACGGCGTAGCAAGAGGACTTTTCTCAAACGAAGCCGGTATGGGTTCAACGCCTCACGCACATGCTATTGCTAAGGTCAAGCATCCCTCTGAACAGGGTATTGTGGCAATGATGGGCGTTTTTATCGACACCTTTATCATACTCACTCTCACAGCTCTTGTTATTCTTTCAACAGGCGTTCTCGGTCTTGGCATGAATGGAACAGTCGATGCCGCAGGTCTTGCACAGGAAGGATTTAAAACTATTTTCGGAAACGCAGGTTCAATATTTATCGCAATCTGCATGTTCTTCTTTGCATTTTCCACTATTATCGGATGGTACTTCTTCGGTCGCACAAACATTAAATTCCTTTTCGGTAAAAAAGCAGTTATACCCTATAGCATCTTCGTACTTATTTTTATCGTTATCGGTTCTTCTTTAAAGGTAGACCTTGTATGGTCTCTTGCAGACTGCTTTAACGGACTTATGGTTATTCCGAACCTTATTGCCGTTCTCGCTTTAAGCGGCGTTGTAGTAAAACTTACAAAAGATTTTGAAGAAAGCTCCGGCACTAATGCTCTTAAGGCTAAAGCGAGAAAAGAGATTAAAAAATAATAATCCATATAATCAAAGCGCATTGAGATTTTCAATGCGCTTTTTATTTTTAGATTATAAACAAGAATATGGCAAGAATACTATTATGGTACTTTTGTGCTTTATACGCATTTTAATCTTTTTGTAACCTTTGCGCTATTGAAAGAAAAGCTAACTGATGATAAAATTACTTTTGTTAATATATCCTTTGGTGGTGCGAAAATGGGAAAAAAAATCATTTCACTGATTTTAACTGCAACAGTTATAATTATGACCTTTTGTGCTTGCGGTCAGAAAGACGGAACAGGCAAAGCTCTCTCCTACCCGGTTTCCGAAGAACCTGCCTGCCTTGACCCTCAAATAGCTACTGGGGATGCAGCATTGACTGCCGTTTACAACACAATGCTCAGCCTGGTAAAAATAGACAGTTCCAATAATATAGTTCCGGGAGCCGCTGCAAGCTGGGACATTTCCGAAAACGACTGCGTTTACACTTTTCATATTAAAGACGGACTGAAATGGCATATACTCGATACCACTGAGGAAATTGCCGGCTCAGATTTCAGCGGGGCTCTCACTTCCTATGATTTCGCTTTCGGCATTAAAAGAACTCTTCTGCCGGAAACCAAGTCTCCCTTTGCAAAGGATTTTTATATAATCAAAAACGGTGAAAAAGTCAATTCTGGAAGCCTTTCAGCGGATAAACTTGGAATAGAGACCCCAGACAGCCAGACCATAAGAATAACACTGGAAAAGCCCAGCGATGAATTTTTATATCTTATGGCAACTTCCGGAGCAATGCCCTGCAACGAGGATTTCTTTAACGGAACAAATGGAAGATACGGCCTCGAGGTTGACTATTATCTTTCATGCGGACCCTTTTATCTTTCCAAATGGAATCACGACTCCTCAATTGTACTCAGAAAGAATTACAATAAGGAAGACAAACTTAACAAGGATTATGCAGAATTTAAAGACGTAAAACCCTCTTCCATTACCCTTTATATTCAAACGGGGGAAGATGCAATTGCCGAGGAAGTAAATGATGACAAGCTTTCCGCCGCCTGGGTAAGCAGCCTTACCGTTGACGAATTCAACGATAAAGACCAAAGCGTAACCTATTATCCTGCTGAAACCTGGGGATTCCTTATTAACGGCGGATATTCTTACGCTCTTTCCTCCACAGATTTGAGAAAGGCTTTTATGCTGGCAATGAGTCCCCTTTCCGTTGAGCTTGAAGAAAATGAAAAAGCGGCAGGCGGAGTTATTCCCGATGCTTGCCTTTTAGGAGGAAAATCTTACAGAGAAGCGGCAGGAAACATATCGCTGCCTTCAACAAACACCGCCTATGCCAAACAGCTTTGGGACAGCGAACTTACGAGACTTGGTATGAAAACCCTTGAGGTAACCGTTACATGCACCGAAAGAGACGAAAAAAATGTCCGCACAGTAATAGGACAGTGGCAGGAGGTTTTCGGAATATCTTTTTCTGCTAAAATAAACGTTGTGCCAATTGAAGACGTTATGAGCACAATTAATTCCGGGGGATATCAAATTGCCTTTGCACCAATTACAGCCTCTACCAGCCGCACCGATGATATACTTAAAATGTTTATAAGCGGCTACGGCGTTTATTCAGATAACTACAATAAACTGTCACAGCAGGCTTTAAGCGCCGACAGCGACAACAAAACAGCGCTTACTAAAAAGTGCGAGGAATTTCTTGTGCAGAACTATTACGTTTACCCGGTTGTATCAAGAAGCAAAGCCTTTGCTCTATCTCCCAACTGTTCTGGAATAACTTATTCGAGTTATTTGGGAGTGCCGATTTTTGAGGCAGGTGAATGTTATGACTGATAAAATTTTTTCTTTAGCTGGTAAAAAGAGAACCTGCTTACTGATTTTTTTATGGTTTATAACAGCCATTGTAATGTATATTATCTTCTCCTTTTCCGCACAGTCGGCAGAAGGGTCTAAAGAGCTTAGCCAGGGACTTCTTGACCGAATACTTAAAATAATTCCCTTTGAAATTTCCCATGTGTTTTTGAGAAAAACCGCTCATTTTTCAGAATACGCTCTTTTAGGAGCTGTGAGTTTCTGCGCTTTTTCTTTTACCTTAAAAAGAAAATCTTTTCTTTGGGGATGGGTTTTAGCCACCGCTTATGCCATAACTGACGAAATACATCAGCTTTTTATTCCCGGACGTGCATGCCGAGCCTTCGACGTATTTATAGACAGCTCAGGAGCAGCCGCCGGCATAGCCTTTGCCGCATTAGTTTTTTTCCTATTAGGTCTGATTTATAAAAAAGTTAAAACCGGCAAAGCAAAGTAAAACCTGATTTTGCTGCTCAAAATATAACAGATGCTTCATAAAGTAAACGGGAGTCTTGTTAAGACTCCCGTTTATATTTATACTGTTTTCTTTATTATATAATATGTATAACTCATTGGCGAAAGCTTTGCATACAGCTCTGCATCTGCCTTTAAATCCACAAAAACTTTTTCGCTTATCTTTTCTTCTTTTATAAATTCAGCTTCACCGATAATTTCAGTTTTAATATTTTCCTCTGCTTCCTCATGGGCAACAACCTGACTTCTGCCATACCGATTTGATTCCGTACTCTCCTCTTCCTGCTTTGCTGTTTTCACAGAATACGGCAGCGGATATTCACCGTAAAAAGGATTTTTAACCTCAGTTATACCGCTGCCTTCATATGGAGCAGGATCTCGTCTACATTAACAGGATTTGCGTAGTATAAAGGCACTGTAATTGTCTTTTTAATTTCTCTGTCTGTTTGCAAGCCGCAGTAACCATATTACATCTCCCTGCTGTACAAAGTGCAAAATGCAGTAAACATCCTCAGTTCTGCCCTGAAATTACCCAGTATGTATTCATTTTCTGTGTCCTCCTTTTGAATTTACAATACATCTTTTCATGTTTAATAAAGCAAAATTAGTGTTTTTTCTTCAACATATAAAAAGCATTTTTAATCCTTGAACAGTTTCCAATTATTGACATAAGTACTTTTTAGATTATAATTATATAGGTCACAATTACTTGTATGTTTAGTAAGATAAAACATTAAATCATCAGTTTATGGCAATTATATCACCTGACATAAACGACTTAAAATATCAAAAACAGAAGTAATTTACCTCACTAAATAACAAAAACGGCAAACTTAAGGGGACTGGGTGAAATGTACAAAGCAAGAAAATTCTATATTCTCGACAAAGCCGACAACTTTTCCCCAGAGCTACTCTCTGTTTGGGACGTAACTACCGACGGAAGCTACGAATATACCCGTACCGCCTACGAAAAAAGCTTTTATCCTAAAGGTACTTTTGCCCTCATCCGAATTTTAAAAGGCACCATGTGCCTTATATGCAGCGAAAGAACTATCTGCCTTCACAGCGAAGAGTTTATTATTCTTCCGATTTCCGATATCATCAGTTATTGCTCCCATTCAGATATTTTAAACTATTACTGGTTTAACTTTACTGCAAAATCAGTGCCGTTTTTCACTCAGGGAGAAATTTATAAAGCCTCCATAAAAGAAGATGAAACTTTTCGAATGAATGACATTTTAAGCTTTGAAGAGGAAGAGCTTGACCCATACTGTCTCAGTCTCGTAAATACTATTTTTAAAGAGCATTTTTACAGGCTGATTTTATCCCTCAGAAAATGTGAAAATGAAAGCACTGAAAATTTTGCAAAAATAATGCAGAGTATGCGCGACAGGGTTTCGGAAAACATATCTGTAAAACAGCTTGCAGAAGAAAGCCATATGAGTGAAAGAGGCTTTCGCTCAATGTTTTTGAAATATACCGGTATCACCCCAAAACAATACTTAATTAAAGTTAAAATGCAGAACGCCGCTCAAATTTTACAGACGAGTGATTTTTCAATAAATAAAGTTTCGGAAAAGCTCGGCTATTCTTCACCGTTTCAGTTCAGCAGAGACTTTAAAAAATACTACGGGGTTTCACCTAACAGCTACAGAAAAAAAGAAAAGGAAGAACAGGACTGATATTAAAAATCAGTCCTGTTTCTACTTATGCAACTATATTAGTTTAATGTATAAATCTATGCTATTGTTTTCTACTACAAGTTTTAGCAATATATTTATGCCTTATTAT
>CAUDRD010000069.1 GCA_958451705.1 uncultured Oscillospiraceae bacterium | reverse complement strand
TCAAACGGCAGAGGAGCAATAGGCTGGTTCTATGCGGGTAATGAAGTAAGCGGAATTGTTTCTATACTTACGCCGGTAGCTATGCTTTTTGCACTGAGAATTCTCAGCGGAAAGAGCGGCAAAAAAACTTCCTTGCCTATCAGAATATTTTCTGTTTTAATGATTTTATTCTGCTGCTTCGGCGCATGCTATGTAGGCACAAAGGTCGCTTTTATAACGGTTACCGTGTATGTTGGCTGCTGCATAATCTGGGGCATAGTGGCATGGCTTTCAAACAAAACAAAAGCAAACGCAACAGTGATTATTATAAGTTTTGTAACTTGTATTATAATGGTCGGCAGCTATTTTGTTTCACCCTTAAGGGCAAATATAGATACTGTTATGAAGCCCACTCTTGAAGGAATTCAGGACGAAGATGACGATATGATGGATGAGGATGAAATTCCTTTGGACGAGCTTATATATCCTGAATTTCAAAACGGTAAATTTTATAAAATATTAAATGCAGTTATGAGCAACCGTATTTATTTTTCACTGCCTACCATTAAGCAGTTTGAAGAAAGTGGAATACTTACAAAGCTCTTGGGAATAGGATATCAAAATCTTCCCTCTTATGAAAACAACATCGAGAAGGCAATAGAGATTGATGCCCTTGCCTATTATTATCGTCACGGTGCCGTGGGAGTTGCACTTATGTATATACCGATAATCAGCTGTTTGGTATATGTAATTGTTAAATTTATTAAAAAGTTTAAAGAGAATTTTTCTTCTCTTTCCTGCTGTACATATTTTTATGCTTTACTAATGGGCATTGCAATTTCTACTTTTACCGGGCATACCCTTGTGGCACCGGCAGTAAGTATTTATGTGGCTATACTGTTTGTGAACATGATTATTAGAGAAAAGAATGAGTCGCTGAAGGAAGAAGAAATGACTTCTCTTTAAGTATAAGCATCTTAAAAAAATATAATAAAAACTAATTTTACACCTGTAAGCCGGCTATTTGCTGCTTGCAGGTTTTTATTTTAAGCGTATATAAAAAATAATATATCTAATAAATAATTTGTATTTAATTTCAAAAATCATGAAAAAGTGCTTTATTATTTTTTTAAAGAATTATAAAACTTTAAGAAAGAAAAATTTAAAAATTATTAAATAGCTTTATCATATGTATAAAACACACAAAATATATGCCGATATGTTAAAATCAATTCACAAAAAAGACGTAAAAGTATTGCTTTTTTTATCATTGTATAGTATATTAAATGAGTTAAAATAACTGTGGGAGGAAAGATTGTGAACAACATACGAAAATTTATTTCAGATGCAAAAATCTACTGGAACCGTCCACCTGCGGGAAGGTATATGCCTTATAAAGAGATAGTGTCGTATGCAGTTGGCGGTATAGGCGCTTATTTCCTTATTTATGTAATTCAGCAGCTTACTCTTGCCGTAAACAGCTTCATTATCGGTAATGTTATAGGTCTGGATCCTAAAATTTTGTATGCAATTTACATAATATCGGTAATTTCAGGATTTCCGTCAACGGCAATCCGTGCAAATATAATAGATAATACAAGAAATAAAAAAGGTAAATATCGCCCCTACATAATGTCCATGGGTATTCCCACCTGTATTTTGGCAGTTGGTTTTGTATTGGTTCCCTATGAAAGCATAGAGTCACAGTACGTTAAAGCGGCCATTATTCTTCTTTTCAATGTAGGTTTTCAGTTTTTCTATATGTTTTTCTACGATTCTTATGAAAACCTTATAATGGTTCTTTCTCCTAACACTATTGAAAGAAGCGACGCAACTGCAGTTAAAGCCATTGTTTACTCTTTAGCTCCTTCAATTACAACCGCTGTTATTCCGATAGCTGCTGAATATCTTACAGGCGGCAGCATTACAAATTTTAATCTCTACCGAATCCTTTATTCTATTTTTTCCATAATAGGAATTCTTCTTTCGGTTTTAGTTTATGCCAACACCCAGGAAAAGATTGTTCAGGCAAAGACCCATGCGGTTCAAATTAAGTTTATGGATGCTCTGAGAGCCGTTGCTAAGAACAAATATTTTTGGATTATTTCTTTAGCTGGCTGGGATTTCTTGAAAGTTCATACAGCGTTATCCTCAACTGGCTGTACGAGTACAAAAAAGCATGCAGCGCCGGCGAATTTACAATAATCGGTCTTATTTACGGCAACGCATCCTTTTGGGGTATGCTTTTTGCTCCCTTTGCAATAAGACGCTTCGGAAAGAAAAATGTTCTTATTTTTACCAATATCATGAACATCTTCTTTATTGCCCTTATGTACCCGATTATCGAAGCTCATCCCCAAAACATGATTTGGTTTGTACTTATCTGCCTGTTCATGAATGCTCTTGTAGGCGCTTTTGCACATATACTTACACCTAGCCTTAATGCGGATATAAGAGACTATCAGCAGTTTGTCACCGGCGAGAGAATCGACGGAATGTTCTCGACAGTGGGTCTTATAGGAAGCGTCATAACTCTTCTTATGAGCGGTGTGTTACCCGCAGTATATGATGCCTGCGGAATTAATGAGCAAACCCTCAGCGCCAAAGCAGGAGAGGTAACACAGATTATGACAGGTTATCTCAAACCGGGCGAAACTCTTAGAGAGTTGACAATGTATGACGTTTTGTATATCGACAGCATTTTCGATAAGGTTATGCTGGCCCTTATTGTTCTTTCCGTTGTGGGAGCCATAATGAACGTTGTGCCTTATTTCTTCTATGACCTGAGCGAGGTTAAACAGCAGGGAATGGTTAAGGTTCTTAAAATCCGTGCTCTCTTCGAGGATTACGGCAACAACGCTCTTGCAGATAAAGATCTTGTAGAGGCAATTGATATAATAAACGAGGCAAAGGAATACGCTTCTAAAGAACCTGTGGCAACTAAAAAGAAGGATGTCAAAGCAAATCTCGGACTTACAGGCAGAGAGCTTAGGAAAGCCTGCCAGGAAGCGAGAGAATATAATCAGAAAATTGAAGTTTCAAAAATTGTTGTAAAAGAGCTTAACAAGTTCTCAAACCCTGTTGTGAAAGCACAGTTTGAACAGGCAAAGAAAATTTATGCCGCCGGTCTTGAAGGACTTACCAGTGTTGCTCCTGACGAAGTTGAAAGAGCAAAACAACTCCCCGCTTCCAATGAAACGGAAAAAGAAATCCGCAAGAATGCCATTGAGCTTGCAAAGCTGCGCCGCTCATGTGCCCACAATATAATAACAAAGCACGGCGGTAAAATTGAGAAATTTGATACTTCGGTATTCGAGCCTCTTTTTGAAAAGGAAGATACTCTCGATGAAGCCCTTACCGATGCATATCTTAAACTCAGCGATGCTAAAAAGGAAAAAGATAAAGATAAAGTTCTAAAGATAAAGGAGACAATAAAAGAGCTCAAAGCCGAGAAAAAGGCAGTTGCCGCAGAAATTAAAGATGCAACCGAAAAGAACTCTGTCTATACTCGTCTTGCAAAGCCCTATACGGATGCTAAAAAGCTTGTTGTACAGGAAGAAAATTACAAGCATTACGATGAGATCGTATCCATGTACGATGAAGCAAAGCTTCGTGCAGACGAGCAGAGAAAAAAAGAAGAGGAAGAGGCAGCAAGGCTTGAAGCCGAGAAAGAGGCATATGCAGCTCAGGTTAAGGCTGAAAAACTTGCGGCAAAGCAGGAAAAGAAAAAGAGCAAAAAAGACGATAAATAAAATTAGAAATTTTTGCTGCTTACTATAACAATAAAAATCCGCCGAAGTGATTAATTTCACAAAGGCGGATTTTCTTTATAAAACTTAAAATAAAAACTGTCTGCAAAAGTCTTTTCTTTTGCAGACAGTGCAGTTTATCAGTCGAGAATCTCGTGGAGAATTTTTGTAACCTCCGCAGCGGGAGCCTGACCTCTGAGAGCACGCATGGACTGGACAATAAGATACTGTATAGCCTTTTCCTTACCGCTCTTGTATTCTTCTACGGATTTTGTATTTTCACTTACAACCTTTTCGATAACAGAACGGATAGCTCCAGTATCTGTCATGACGCCAAGGTTGTTTTCCTTAACGTAGCTTTCCGGGTCAACGTTATCGGTAAATACTTTCTCAAAGACCTTTCTTGCAGTGGCACGGCTTATTTTCTGCTCTGCAAGCATCTTTATAATAGTGCCTAACGCTTTGCCGCTTACCTTCATATCTTCGGGAAGAGTTCCGCTTTCGTTAAGAAGTTTCATAAGGTCGCCCATAATCCACTTTGCAGCCTCTGTGGGACTGCCGCAGACCTCAGCGGTTACCTCGAAGAGGTCAACAAGATAAATTGAACCGGTGATAATTCCCGTGTCGTACTCAGGGAGACCAAGCTCATTTATATATCTTGCTTTTTTAGCGTCGGGAAGCTCCGGCATACTCTTTTCAATAGAGGCAAGCCATTTATCGCTTATCTCAATGGGAGGAATATCCGGCTCCGGGAAGTATTTATAGTCCTGAGCGTCCTCTTTTGAGCGCATTGCGTAGCTTATGCCCTTGGAATCATCCCAACGGCGGGTTTCCTGTACTATTTTTTCGCCGCTTTCGATTGCGTCAATCTGCCTTGCCCTTTCGCTTTCAATAGCTCTTGTGATAGCCTTGAAGGAGTTAAGGTTTTTCATCTCGGTTCTTACGCCGTATTCCTTTGCTCCCCTTTCACGGACCGAAAGGTTAACGTCGGCACGAAGTGAGCCCTCCTGCATCTTGCAGTCGGAGACTTTCGTGTACTGAAGAATAGCACGAAGCTTTTCGAGATATTCCTGAACCTCAGCGGCAGAGCTTAAATCAGGCTCGCTGACGATTTCAAGGAGCGGCACTCCGCAGCGGTTGTAGTCAACGAGAGTACAGCCTTCCCATTCGTCGTGGATAAGCTTTCCCGCATCCTCTTCCATATGGATTTCCTTAATGCGGATCTTCTTACCGCTGTCAAGCTCAATGTAACCATTCTGACAGATTGGCAGATAAAGCTGTGATATCTGATAAGCTTTGGGAAGGTCGGGATAGAAATAATTCTTTCTGTCAAATTTATTGTAGCGTGTTATGGTGCAGTTTGTGGCAAGACCCGCACGCATGGCGAACTCTACAACCTGCTTGTTAAGTACGGGAAGAGTGCCGGGCATACCGGAACAGATTTCGCACACATGGGTGTTAGGCTCTCCGCCGAACTTTGTGGAGCAGCCGCAGAAAATTTTATGGTCAGTTGCAAGTTCTGTATGAACTTCAAGACCGATTACTGTTTCAAAATCCATTCTGATAACCTCCTTTATGCCATTTCGGGACGCTTAGCGGAAAAATCCGTTGCGCTTTCGAAGCAGTGTGCGGCACGGAGAATTTCAGTTTCTCCGAAAGGCTTGCCGATAAGCTGCATACCTATGGGCATACCCTCGCTGTCAAATCCGCAGGGAACCGCTGCGCTGGGAAGACCCGCAATGTTTACCATAACCGTATAAATATCGCCTAAATACATTTTAAGGGGATCGCTGAGGCTTTCGCCCATTTTAAGAGCTGTGGTGGGAGCCACAGGACCTAAAATCATATCGTATTTTTCGAAAGCATCAAAGAAAGCCTTCTGAACAAGCTTTTTGGCTTTGAGAGCCTTCTTATAATATGCGTCGTAGTAGCCTGAGCTGAGCACAAAGTTACCCAGCATAATGCGGCGTTTAACCTCCATGCCGAAGCCCTCGCTTCTGCTCTTAATATAGAGCTCACGAAGATTTTCAGCGTCGGGGCTTGCGTAGCCGTACTTGATACCGTCATATCTTGAAAGGTTTGAACAGGCCTCTGCACAGGCGATTATATAGTAAGTGGGAATTGCATATTTGGAAATGGGCATTGGGAAAATCTCGATTTCTGCGCCCATGTTTTCAAATACCTTTGCGGCGTTCATAACTGCTTCCTTAACGTCGGGAGCAAGACCTTCTCCGAGATAATCGGCGGGAATACCTATTTTTTTGCCCTTCATATCCCCGTTTAATACGGCTGAATATTCAAAGGGAGCAAAATTCATTGAAGTGCCGTCTTTTTCGTCCTTGCCGGAAATAATAGAATAAACCGCCGCACAGTCTGCAACGTTTTTGCCTATAGGTCCTATCTGGTCAAGCGAAGAAGCGTAAGCTACAAGGCCGTAACGTGAAACGGTGCCGTAAGTGGGTTTAAGTCCCGTAACACCGCAGAAGGAACAGGGCTGACGGATTGATCCGCCTGTATCGGAGCCGAGAGCTATAACAGCCTCGTCGGCGGCTATGGAAGCGGCTGCTCCGCCGGAAGAACCGCCGGGAACTTTAGATGTATCCCAGGGATTTTTAGTGGCGCCGAAATATGAGGTTTCCGTAGTACTGCCCATGGCGAACTCGTCCATATTGAGCTTACCGACAGTTATCATGCCGGCCTTTTCCATTTTATCCACAACAGTTGCATTGTAAACGGGAACAAAGTTTCCGAGAATTTTTGAAGAGCAAGTTGTTCTTATGCCCTTTGTGCAGATGTTATCCTTAACTGAAACGGGAACGCCTGCAAGAGGTGAATCAATATCGCCTGAGTCAATAAGAGCCTGAACCTTTTCGGCTTTTTTAAGAGCCTCCTCAGGGCAAAGGGTGGTGTAGCAGTTATACTCCTTATCCTTTTCCTCTGCTGCTGAAATTACAGCGGAAACAGCCTCTTTAACTGATATTTCTCTTTTTCTTATGAGCTCAGCTGTCTCAAGTGCGCCCAGTGTGTTTATCTTAGCTGACATTTTTCTCCTCCTCTCATTCTACGGTTTTGGGAACCCTGAAGCATCCGTTTTCGCTGTCGGGAGCGTTCTCAAGGATAAGGTCACGGTCCATTGAGAAGGGTTCTTCAACAGTACTGAAAACGTTTGTTACGGGGAATGAATGTGAGAGGGGTTCAACGCCCTCAGTGTCAAGCTCATTAAGAGTATCAATATAGGAGAGAATATCCTGCAAATCCTTTTCGGAATTTTTGCGTTCCTCCTCGGTAAGTCTTATTCTTCCTAAAGACTCCAGATAGCTTATAAGCTCTGATGTAATCTGCATTTAAATCCTCCCTACAGCGTGACGCTGTACCCAAGCCGCACACTTAATGAGAGTAAACGGTAAATTTGGGTGCCTGCGTTGACGCATTTATTAATGTTTTTGGTTTATTTACAGCAGGTTAAACCTGCGTTTAATTCGCACACTTAGTGTGTGCGTGTTTATATTTTACTGCCTGCGGCGTAATCTCATCGCAGGCGATAAGTTTTTTGATTACGCACGGTTTGGTGTGCGACTTGCGTGCAGGCTCAGCCTGCTGCCTACGTTGACGCATTTATTAATGTTTTGGTTTATTTACGGCATGTAAAACCTGCGTTTAATTCTCACACTTAGTGTGTTCGTGTTTATAATTTACTGCCCGGGAGCGGACGATTCAGCCGGTT
>CAUDRD010000068.1 GCA_958451705.1 uncultured Oscillospiraceae bacterium | reverse complement strand
AAGTCTCCTTGAAAGACCGGTTATAAAGGAGCTTATTGATACCGGTGACATTATTTCCATAGTAAAATAGAAATGCAAAAAGGGCGGGTCGAAAAAACCCGTCCTTTTATTTTTGACTCGGAAATAAGCTTTGATTCTTATTCTTTATCCTTATTTATCTCAATTTTACCGTAGCGGAAAGCTCCTTCAACGTCGCTTCTGGGAGCTCTGTCTGCTGCGGGAGCCTGGGGCTGAGACTGACGGCGTTCGCCGCCTCTTCTTGAACCGCCCTTGCGGTCATATCCGCCTCTGCCTCTTGAGTAACCTCTGCCGTTTGAGCCGCCTGTGGGCTTTACTCCTTCAGCAAGGGCAATAACAACTCTGCGGTCGCTGTCGCTTCCGATAGAGTGGGAGACAACTCCTTCAACCTCCTGAACCGCAGTATGTATAATTCTGCGTTCATAGGGGTTCATGGGCTCAAGAACAACGTTTCTGCCGTTCTTTAAAACTCTTGCAGCGTTTCTCTTTGCAAGAGAGCGAAGAGTCTCTTCTCTCTTCTGACGGTAGTTGCCTACGTTAAGAGAAACTCTTGTGTACTCTCCCTCGTTGCGGTTTGCAACAAGGCTTACGAGGTACTGAATAGCGTCGAGAGTCTCGCCTCTTCTTCCGATTATAACGCCGTAATTTTCTCCGCAGTCAATATCAAAGACAATGCCTCCGTTTGACTTTTTAGCGATAATTTTGGCGTCGTCTATACCGAGACCGGAGAGGATATCAAGAAGGTAATCCGTTGTCTTTGTATCTTTAAATTCGATAATCTCTTCCTGAGGTTCAGCTTTTTCAGCCGGAGCGGAAACTTTCTTTTCCACTTTTGCCTCTGCTTTAATCTGAGCCTTTTCTTCCTTAACGGCAGGCTTTACAGCCTCTGCTTTAGGAGCTTCCGGTGCATCGGGCACCTCGTAATAAGCCCTTACCTTTGCCTTGCCTCCGAAAATACCCAGAGTTTTTCTGCCTGCAACAGCAAGCACCTCTATTTTAACCTCAACATTTTCAGGCGCATTAAGCTGCGAAACGGCAGCCTGACGTGCAGCCTCAAGGGTTGAGCCCTTGGCAATCACTTCTTTAATCATTAATTTTCACCACCTGCATTTTTTGGGAATCAGTTTTCTTTTCTTCCCGCAACAAGCTTAAGGTTATTCTCCATGGAGCGATGCTCAATAGTCTCTTCAACCATAACCTTTGCAAGCACTTTTTGGGGACTGTGAGTATGTCCTATGACGAGAGTCTGGAAGAACATAAAGAGGTTGGACATGGTCCAGTAAATACCGATACCGGCAGGGAACTGGAACGCAATGTAAACAGAAAACAGCGGCATACCGAAGGACATACATCCCATAGCAGGGTTCTTTGACATTTCGGGGTTTGTCTTTCTCTGGCGGAAGTAACTGAGTGCGCTGGTCATAAGAGAAGTTACACCGGAAAGCACAGGTATAAGCCAAAGAATATTCAACACCTTAAATTCAGGCGTTTGAGCCATATTTATTCCCAAAAAGGTAAAATCGAAATTCTGAAGCTTTTCAGCTACATCTGCACCGAGATTAGGAAGAGAGGCTATTACTTTATCTGCATGGTTTATAACCGAAAGCTCAATAGCGCTTGCGGCTCTGCCGGTAGCCTCGCCGGTAATTTTCTGCACCGCAGTTGTAAGCACTTCTACTGTCTCTTTAGGAAGGTGAAGCACATAGCTTAAAGGACGGTAGATAACACCGTAAAGACCCATCATGATAGGTAACTGAATTGCAAGAGGCAAACATCCGGCGCCTAAGGGATTCGCTCCCTCACGCTGATAAAGAGCATTCATCTCTTCGTTTATTTTCTGCTGGTTTCCCGCATATCTCTGCTGAATTTTTTTAATTTTAGGCTGGAGACGTGTCTGCTTTGCCATGCCTTTCTGCTGACTTACTGCAAGAGGAAGCAGAATAAGCCTTGTAAGAACTGTAAAAAGCACAAGTGACCAGCCGTAATTTCCTACAATTTCGTAGCACCAGGAAAGTATCCAACCAAATGGAGCGTAAAAAATAGACATTTGTTTCCTCCGTATTGTTATTTCTTGGGCGGAACAGGGTCATATCCTCCCGGACAAAAGGGGTTGCAGCGCAAAATACGCCACGCTGCTAAAGCTCCGCCTTTAAAAAAGCCAAACCTCTCTATGGCCTCATAGGCATAAGCCGAGCAGGTAGGATAAAATCGACAACGTGCGGGAAACAGAGGTGAAATCCGACGCTGATAAAAACGAATCATTTTAAGCGCTGTTTTTTTCATTATTTCATAATCCCTGCTGATTTAAGATGCTCACTCATAACTGCGTATATATCGTTGGAGTTGGAGTAGGTGGTTTTTGTCCGTGCCACAAAAACTATATCGCAGCCGGTTCCGGCAGTGAGCTGTGGTTTACAGCGGGCAAAAGCTGCCCTTATTACTCTTTTTGCACGGTTTCGGTGTACTGCATTGCCTATTTTTTTACCTGTAGTTATTCCAATACGACAAATTCCCGCACGGTTTTTGTTTACATACGTAACCAGTGCAGGATGTTTGTACGACTTTCCGCGCCAGTAGGCACGGCGAAAATCACTATTTGTGTTTAAAACAACTGTTTCAACTGCTTCAGACAATTCAGATCACCGCTCACGGAATAAACGCTTTGTCGCTTCCGAGCCTTACATCATAGTTATTATATTAATAAGACATAGGATGTTCCCGGACGAAAAACAATGCGCCTTCCGGATTAAAATAGGCAAAATCAGTATGTGAGCTGCTTTCTGCCCTTTGCCCTGCGGCGTGAAAGTACCTTGCGTCCGTTTCTGTCGGCCATTCTCTTACGGAATCCGTGCTCCATCTTTCTGTGACGCTTCTTAGGCTGGTAAGTTCTCTTCATCTTTCTGACCTCCTTTTTTGAGGGTGATAAGCAAAAAGGCTTGTCCGCTTATTAATAAAGCCGCCTCTTACTGACATTTAAAATACTTGACTGTAAAAAATACAGTCTTGCAGAGATTCATTATATAACAATACAAGTGATTATGTCAACTAAATTTTGCATATTCCAAGGGTTAAAATAAGGTTTTTTGAATTTTTTCTTTCTAAGGCGACAATGTTTTTTTGAAAAAAACTTGCATTGCCTTTTGCTTTGTGATATTATAATAACCTGTATGAGAAGCCGAAGGAGGTGTGACACTATGCCAAATATTAAATCTGCTAAAAAGCGTGTTCTCGTTTCTCAGACAAAGGCCGCTAACAACAAGGCAAGAAAGTCTGAGCTTAAAACAGTCATCAAAAAGGCAAATGCAGCTATCGAGGCTAACGCTGCCGATAAGGACGTTGTAGTTAAGGTTGCAGTTAAGAGAATTGACCAGGCTGCTGCAAAGGGTCTTATCCACAAGAAGAACGCTGCACACAAAAAGTCCGCCCTTGTTTGCAAGCTTAACGGTGCAAAGGCGTAAGCGACAAATTAATGCGGAAAGCAAGCCCAAAAGGGTTTTAGCTATATGAACAGCCGGAAGGATTTTCCTTCCGGCATTCGTATTTTCAGGACAAATGTGCAGATTTTAAATTACTATTCCGCCGTTAACGCCTAAAACCTGTCCCGTTATAAAACTTGCCTCTTCTCCGGCAAGAAAAACCGCTGCTGCGGCAACGTCCTCCGGTCTTCCTATTCTGCAAAGGGGAGTTTCATCGGCAAGAACCGCCATATCCTCAGGGGTAAAGGCCGAATTCATATCAGTTTCAATAACTCCGGGAGAAACAGCGTTTACCGTTATTCCGCTGGGGCCCACTTCCTTGGCAAGAGCTTTTGTAAGGCCTATCACTCCCGCCTTTGAGGCAGAGTAATCAACTTCGCATGAGCCTCCCGTCTCGCCCCACATAGACGTTATATTTATTATCCGTCCCCATTTATTCCGTATCATATAGGGCAGAGCTCTCCGGCAGCAGTAAAATACGCCTTTGAGATTTACTCCTATCATACGGTCAAAGTCCTCATCGGTTATATCAGTAAAAAGCTTCTGTCTGCCTATACCTGCATTACATACGAGAATATCGGCTCCTGAAAACTTTTCCTCAGTGAAGACGAAAAGTTTTTCAACATCGCCGCTCTTAGAGACATCTCCCTTAAATGCGTATACCTCAGAATTAAATTTTCTTGCCGCTTTTTCAGTTTCTAAAGCGGCATTTTCGTTTTTCTCATAGCAGAAAACAACATTATATCCCTTTTCGGCAAAGGCGAGAACCATGCTTCTGCCTATGCCTCTGGAGCCTCCGGTAACAACTACAGTTTTTTTCATTTTCTGTTCCTCCGCACTTTATGCTTTTATTTTACACCTAAAGCGACAAGTTTTCCACACCAGAACCGTAAACGGTGGATAATTACTTAAGATATTTAAGAAATTATTAAAAAAGTATTGGAAATTTACTTTTCATCGTATATAATAGATTCGTTATTGAAGAGGGAGTAGCTTGCGGTTTATCCGTAGTATTGATGCGTCATTACGGCTCTTTGCCCGCACATACTTTAAAAGAGCAAGACTTTTCATTATGCAAGCTGCATGGTGAAGGTCTTTTTTCTTTTTGCCGTCCCTTTTCCGAAAATTTAAGTAAAGGACGTGATTTTGAAAAATGGATATTTCCGTACTTTTTTCAAACTTTTCCGAAGTCCGCTGGCAAATGTTAGTCATGTGGGTAATAGGCGCTCTCCTTGTTTATCTTGCTATAAAGAAAAACATGGAGCCCTCCCTGCTTCTTCCCATGGGCTTCGGTGCAATTCTTGTAAACCTCCCCCTTTCAGGCGCTGTAACCCAGGGACTTGAAATAGGACCAATCGACACTCTTTTCAACGCAGGTATTGCAAACGAGCTTTTCCCGCTGCTTTTATTTGTGGGTATAGGCGCAATGATAGACTTCGGTCCATTGCTGAGTAACCCGAAAATGATGCTCTTCGGCGCCGCCGCTCAGTTCGGCATCTTCTTCACCCTGAGCCTCGCCTCCCTTGTGGGCTTTGAGCTTAAAGACGCCGCTTCAATAGCAATTATCGGCGCAGCAGACGGTCCCACATCTATTTTCGTTGCAAACTACTTTAATTCAAATTACACAGGCGCAATTATCGTTGCCGCTTACTCTTATATGGCCCTTGTTCCCATTATCCAGCCCCCTGTTATCAAGCTGGTCACAACCAAAAAGGAACGCCTTATCCGTATGCCCTATAATCCCCAGGGCGTTTCAAAGACCACAAAGATTCTTTTCCCCATTATGATTACAGCCATTGCAGGCCTCATCGCTCCCAAGTCGGTAGCTCTCGTAGGCTTCCTGATGTTCGGTAACCTCATCCGTGAGTGCGGCGTTTTGGACAACCTTTCAAAGAGCGCTCAGAACGAACTTGCAAACCTCATCACAATTCTTCTGGGACTTTCTGTCTCCACTAAGATGCAGTACCAGCAGTTCCTCAACGTTCAGACACTTATGATCATGGCTCTCGGTCTTGTAGCGTTTATATTCGATACAATCGGAGGTGTTGTCTTTGCAAAGATCATAAACCTCTTTACAAAGAACAAGATAAACCCTATGGTCGGCGCTGCAGGTATTTCCGCATTCCCCATGTCCTCCCGTGTTGTTCATAAGATGGGCCTTGCAGAGGATCCCCAGAACTTCCTGCTCATGCACGCTGCCGGCGCAAACGTTTCCGGTCAGATTGCTTCCGTTATCGCAGGCGGTATGGTTATAAGCCTCGTTTCAAGTGCTCTCGGAATGTAAGAAAGGAGTCGGATTATGAATTTACTTTCAATTTTTACAGCTTTAACCCTTGCCGCAAACACCGGCTTCAATTTCACCATTGATGTTCCGGCTTTTCTTCAAACTTTGCTCATGATGCTTTACGGTATGCTGGGCATATTCATAGTAATTCTCGCCATAATGGTAGGAATTAAGGTTCTCTTTAAGCTTTTCCCCGTAGATAAGGAGAAGAAGAAAAAAGAGAAAGCTGAAAAGAAATAAAATACAGTGTTACAAAAGCGGTTCTCAGCTGTTGAGAACCGCTTTTGCATGATGTAATAAAAATGACCCGCCCTAAAGGCAGGTCATTTTCTTTATTTATGATAAAGCTTTTTAGTCTGATACTTCGGCTCACAGGTAAGGTTGAGTCCGAGTTTTCTGAAAACAGAGGAATCAACCTGTGAGAGCATAACGGAGGAATGTGCCTCACAGCCTTTAAGCTTCGGAAGCTGCTCCATTGCAAGAGCCGCAGTTTTATCGGTAACGGCGCTCATGCAAAGAGCTATAAGCACCTCGTCGGTGTGAAGTCTAGGATTGTGATTGCCGAGATTTGAAGTTTTAAGGTTCTGTATGGGTTCGATAATGCTGGGAGAAATCAGAAGCTTTTCATCGTCAATATTACCAAGCTTCTTGAGAGCATTGAGAAGGGCCGCCGCAGAAGCACCTAAAAGATTGCTGGTCTTGCCAGTGACAATTTCACCGTTTGGAAGCTCAATTGCCGCCGCAGGATTTTCCGTCTCCTCTGCTCTGTCATTTGCCGCCTTAACCACTTTTCTGTCGTCGGTTGTAACTCCTGCCTTGCTCATAAGCAGCTCAACCTTATATACCGCTTCCGAATCTCCTCTGCCCATAAGCTTATCACAAAGAGTCTGATAATAACGTCTTATTATCTCCTGGCAGGAAGCCTCACGGCAGGCATCATCGTCAACGATGCATTTTCCCGCCATATTTACGCCCATATCCGTAGGTGATTTATAGGGACACTCACCCATAATCTTTGAAAGAATAGCACTCAGAACAGGGAAAACTTCTACGTCTCTATTATAGTTAACGGTAGTCGTTCCATATGCTTCAAGGTGGAAGGGGTCTATCATGTTAACGTCGTTAAGGTCTGCCGTTGCAGCCTCATAGGCAAGGTTTACGGGATGCTTAAGGGGAAGATTCCAAACTGGGAAAGTTTCAAATTTTGCATAACCGGCTTTTATACCGCGCTTATATTCATGGTAAAGCTGTGAAAGACAGGTTGCCATTTTTCCGCTTCCGGGTCCCGGAGCAGTGACTATTACAAGAGGTCTTGTAGTTTCAATATATTCATTTTTGCCGAAGCCCTCTTCACTGGCAATAAGAGGAATGTTTCCCGGATAGCCCTCAATAGGATAATGGAGATATACTTTTATTCCGAGAGCTGCAAGGCGCTTTCTGAATTTATCCGCGGCCGGCTGTCCCGAATACTGGGTAAGGACTACGCTGCCAACGTAAAGCCCCGCTGCACGGAAAGCGTCGATAAGGCGCAGAACATCGTCTTCATATGTAATTCCCAGGTCGCCTCTGAGCTTATTCTTTACAATATCCGAGGCGCATATAGCCACTACAACCTCCGCCTGATCCGCAAGGTGGAGAAGCATTCTGATTTTACTGTCCGGCTGAAATCCCGGAAGCACTCGTGAAGCGTGAAAATCGTCGAAAAGCTTTCCGCCCATTTCGAGATAAAGCTTGTTGCCGAAATGAGAAATTCTCTCTTTTATGTACTTAGACTGAATTTCGATATACTTGTCATTATCAAATCCTATTGCTGTCATTAAATACCACTCCCTCAAAATATCCAGCGAAACAAAGCACAAA